>NZ_JBQKGQ010000024.1:0-34161 GCF_052118705.1 Agathobacter sp. LCP21S3_B2
CGGCAGGGGTATGGGTATCCTGACGATGAGTATTTCTTTTTAAAACTCATTGATATGAGCAGAGTTGATTATGTGAGGAATCCTAAATCCCATAAGTTTTGTGATTGAGCCATATTTTTTAAGCGTTATCCCTACCTGTTCACTAAATAAATGAGATAATCGGCTTGCTGAAATACACAATTTTCCAGCATATTCCTCTATCGAATGCTCTTCACAACTACATTGTTCAAGCATCTTAAGGAAAACTAAAATTCTATCATCAAATTGTTTATTCAAATATGGAATATCAAAGCATTCGTACATTTCAGCTATAAACTTTCTATATGTTTCTGTATCAAATGTATCTTTCATATCCATTGCTATCTTCTTTAGTTCATTTGATTTACTATCATCCACAATACAATAGTCTTTGTCTTGCAATATACAATTCAATTTTATACCGATATCGGATACTGGTTCTATCACACATGTAAAATGAATTTTACTATTCGCTTTGAAAGAATGTCTGACATTCTTATTTACCAGAATACAAGAACACATAATCTTTTCTTTGCCTACTCTAATTTCTAACTCATCTTCCAAACATAGAAAAAACTGTATCATGCCATGACTATGTGCGGACGCATCCAAATGGTCTGTCAACATTGAAATCTTATCTATATCCCAATATATACGATTCATGCCACACATCCTTTCCACCTACATTTCAACAGAAAATTCAAATTCGTCTCTCAGTTAAACACGCCGGCTTACTGAAAGTTTGCGTTGTCTTAAAATGCTCTCCTCATATTGATTATCTTATATAATTAACTTCATTAAGTGGGATAGGTTCTGGGTTAGCTAACACCCATTGCACTATAATCTCTGTCAAGCGATATAATGTCTTTTTATCTGTAAATATCGCAATATCTTTTATAATATTGCCCGCTTCATCTATAAGTTCCATCTCCAATCCCTTATTTAAATTTAAAAATCCGTTTAATGCATGCATCATTTCTTTATAGTCATCATCCCAATTGATGCCACCATTATCAAGTATCTCATGGGTAATTCTTCCTACAATTCTAATCATCTCGCCTTGTATTGTGTTTGCTTTTCCGTTTCCTGGAACTAACATATTCCACAATTCATTGTACTGGTCCTGCCATTTTTCTCCTTTTACAGATATTTGAGACTTAGCATCATGCATTACTCTTCGTGCGACAGGTGTAACACCGAATAATTCATACAATTCCTCAAGTGCTCCACTAAGTTCATCCACAATATCTTTGCTTATGTTGTCTCTGAAAAACTCAAATCTTTCCCCAATTTTTTGAACATATCCGATTGTGTTATCTGTCACAATAGCTCCTGCATTTAATAGCATTCTTGAGATATCAAGTGCCTGAGGAATATAGACATTATCGCAATGTGCCAACGTTGAATCCAATAAGGTTTTTCCATCAATATCCCCCGAAACATCTATCGAAGCATTTTCTTCCAACAAATTTCTAACCGCTTCTGCGTTTAATGATGAACACGCTTTTGTTAGTGCGCTTCCTCTGTAAAAAACAGCAACATAATTGATATCTGCCCCATTTTTCAAAAGACATCTTAAGTTATCTTTATTAGCTGCCTGAAAAGCAACTGGAGGATAGCCAAATCCACAATCCCCATTTATCGCTAATCCATTATCAATCAAAAACTGAATATGCTCAGGAGTTAAATTACGATAGGAAAAAGCATTACATGTAGTCTTTCCTTTGCCCGTAGCCGTTATTTCACACTTATCAAACACACTTTTAAATGCTTCTATATCACCACTATCAATTATTTCTTGAAAATTTTCTACTAATTTCTTTTTTTTTGCCACAATATTTTCCTCCACATAAATCACCTAATACTATTCAGAAACTTCAAATCTTCTGTTGCTTTCAATCTCTCCACAAGACTGAAATTTACTTAATAGATAACTGCTTATCTCTTATCTTTAAACATGCCTCAATATGCATAATCCAATGTCTTGAAAACGGCATCTGTATCAATCCCTTTACATCTTTTCCACACCAGTAATCAATTAACCAATATGCGTTTTCATCACCACTCACTACATTTAGCATCTCCAACTGCTTTCTTTTTTCGTCAGTGATTTTCTCTTTAATATCACTATATTCAAGAGCTTTTAAAACTTGTGTCGTAGATGTATCAACATCAATTATGTAATTATATAATTCTTCAATAGACAATTTTTTTGAAAACTCACTTATTTCTTCTTTTACAAGTTCGTTTGCAGTTGTAATAATCGGAGAATTTATGCGTCTTTGATAATCTCCTTTAAATAATACTTGTTCATCATCAGAAATAAGTGTATGTGCAACAATATCTTCAATGCGAAAAATATGCCAAAGAGAATAGGCAATCGTTTTACTATGATACCCTTTTGCATTCATATATGGCATTGCACTAAAATCATCAAATGATAATTCCGTCTTAAACTGTAGAATTTGTTTCATAAGTTCTTCACGGAGTGTAAGCAATGTATCTATACCTGTTGAAAAGGTATCTTTTTTCTTAATCTGTAATTGCATAGTCTTATTCATTTCTGACCATTCTTTATTCATAAAAACCTCCATGAACTTCAAATTCGTCTCTCGGTTAAAAACACCACCTACTACTGTTACATTCGCACCAAGCCATACATTCTCTTCTAAAGTAATCGGTGCGCTTGTAAGTACGCGACTTCTTTGAGATGGATGAATAGCGTGTCCAGAACATGCCAAACCATGAAAATGGATATCCACTAATCTATAAACCATTTCATTTTTCGGACTAAAACTCCAAACTATCCGCATTGAGCAAAAAATACTTCATACCCATAATCACAAATCCTTCCTCATTTCTCCAAGGCTTTTTTGTTCCATTCACTATAACAATCTTCTTAAATGAATCCGGAATATTGCGAAGTGAATTAAGTTCCTGTGTCTGCTTTTCCTCAGAAGTCATATCATAAGCTACCTGAATATAATATCTCTGACTGACCTGATTCACTACAAAATCAACCTCTAACTGCTTATGAACCCTCTTTCCTTCACTATTCTTTGCAAATACATCCACAATACCGACATCAACATTGTAACCACGCACAAGCAGCTCATTATAAACAATGTTCTCCATAATATGAGTCGGCTCCTGATGTCTGAAGTTCAGTCTGGCATTTCTAAGTCCAACATCCGAAAAATAGTATTTCAGGTTTGCCCCTACATATTTTCTCCCCTTAATATCATATCGATCCGCTTTAGAAATCAAAAATGCCTCTGCCAAATAATCAATATGGTTGGATATAGTTTTATTGCTGTAATTGATACCTCTCTCTCTTTTAAAAGTATTTGATATTTTAGTTGGATTGGTAGGGGCTCCTATGGCAGAAGCAAGAATATCCACCAAAGTTCCAATCTCATCAACATTTTGAATCCTGTTTCGCTCTACCACATCCTTGATATAAACATTGGCAAATATATTTTTTAGATACTCAGCCTTTTGGCGTTCCACAGAAAATTGTGCCACCTGTGGTAAACCACCATATATCATATATTCCTCCCAAGCATCATCATAATCTCCATCGAAAGCTGCATAGAACTCTGCGAAGGACAACGGATAAATTCTGATTTCATCTCCTCTGCCTCTAAATTCAGTTACAATATCACTAGATAAAAATTTAGAATTACTGCCGGTTACATACACATCAATGTTGCTAATACGAAGCAAACTGTTCAGCACTTCCTCAAATCGTGGCATAAACTGTACTTCATCCAAGAGCAGATAATACTTCCGGTCATCTTCCATTGCATCTTTAATATGCTGATAACACTTCTTTGGATCTCTCAGTTCCTCATTTTCAATGCCATCTAAAGCAATCTCAATGATGTGGTCATTATCCACGCCACTCTCCAATAAGTATTTCTTAAACAATACAAATAACAGGAACGATTTGCCACATCTCCTGATTCCCGTAATAATCTTTATCATGCCATTATCTTTTCTTATCTTTAACTGTTCAAGGTATGAATCTCTCTTAATCTCCATAATATCACTCCTTGTTTTTGTGTATTGCACGGATTTTGGTAATGCTATTTTACCACTAAATTATTTTTACTTCAATATACATTACTATTTTTATGCATTTGCACTTTTTTATGTAATAAAACATACAAAAATAGTGATATGGAAATTCTGATGGTTCACGTATCAGAATTATCGCTATATTACTATGTCAGATAGCAGGTTGATGATATGGATAAAAATATGATTAACCGAATTGAAACAAATCGAAGATATGTAACCGATATTGAAATAAGGGCTCTTGCCCATATATTTGATGTCACATGTGATTATCAGATTGAAGGGAAAGAATGACAAAAAAGGATACCCACCATCACTATAAACGAGTGAGTATCCTTCTTTTATCTCTTTTATCACTTAACACAAATAATACATTATATCTCCAAATTTCACACACCCGGTTCTAGTAGAAAGTTATCCGACACATAATAAACACATTGCAACAAAAAATATTCCAATATAAAAGAAATAATAATATACAATGCAATTTCAATTAAACTCGTATTTGCATTAACAACTGTAATGTTTCCTCCAGCTTGTCTGTGATTTCCTGTACTTTTTGTTTTTCTGTTCTTTCGTCTACCATAATTTTTCTCCTTTTCAAACGCAAAAATACCTCCCTGTAAATTCACAAGACGGTATCTCAAAATAAAAAAGGTGTATGGACTTGATTTCTCTTTTTCCATACACCTTTCCGGTTACTATTAAATTGTTACCAAAAAATTGATATTAAAGTAATCGCAATAACTGAATAAGTTCATGTGGCTCTGCTACATCTGATATTGTCTGTCTTGTATCAAAACGCTTAAAACCATAGTTTTCATAAAAAGAAAGCAGTTTTTCCTTGTTATCTGCTTCCACAAATGCCACCATACCTCCAGCCTGATATTGCAAAATCTGTGTCTGTCTGATAGCAGCTTCTAATAACTCCTGCCCTGTTATTCTTCCCTTTACCTTGTCATTAAAATTCTTTCCAAGCTGGGCAATCAGATAAGCAGCTAAGTTATAAGTCTGCTCATTTTTATCTATCTCACTAAACCTTGCAAGTTTTCTCTTAACTGTATTGCTGAAAGGCTCAGCCTTTACAACAAGTGGCTTGATTGTAATAGAAAAATAACCCAATAACTCTGCATCTTCCAATGATAATACCAGATATGTAACTGCCTGATGTTTCTTTGCAAATTCGATTGCCTGTTGCTTTAGGAAACGCTCAACATCCGGATTCAATGGACATGAAAACTCGGAAAGGAGCTGTACTAATTTGTCCTCTCCGAGCCTTTTGTCTTCACTAGCTAAATACTCACGAATGTTCAGCACAATAAAATTATTTGCTGGCTGCATCCGTTTTCTTCCTTTTCTCCATGAATTTTATGATATCATCTGCTCCCTGTAAGTAGGTAACATTGATTGGTACACGAGGTGTTCTGTCGTTGGCAGATGCTTCAATCGCATCGGCAAACATCTCCACCTGTTTCTGACCGGATATGATAAAATTCTTAGTGATACTTGAAGTTGCCATAAAAACACCTCCTTTATTAGTGTGGCTTATCTTCTCTTATTCATACTTCCTCAACTATATTTTATGATGTTATCCCGGCTTTTGCAACAAAATTTTTGTGAATTTTATGTAATATGCTTTTCAGTTATATAGTCACCTCTTTTTCACTCTTTGGAGCTTCCGGCTCATCATCCATATCTATCCCGTCATTCCCCTTTTCATCCATGTTAAGCAGGGCATTTAATGCTGACAGGCGCTCTAATTTCTCCGCAAGCTCCGCTTCCTGTGCAAAAGGCTTGGTTACTTCCACCTTTGCGGTTTCAAGCTGATGCTCCACAGTTTCAAGTTTTGTCTGTGCTCCCATTTTATATAAGAAACGTGGAAATGCAAGCATTCTATCCACGCTCCTCTTTCAACATCACTTTCGCTTCCCTGCACCATTCCAAATAGGCTTGATATGTCTTGACTCCAAACTCTGCTGTGAGCAGATAATATTTGTGGGTATCATCTTCCGAAATGCCTTTCTTAAGCACCTCTGTTGCTCCTATGAGAAATGGCAGTTCTTTTGAAATCTTTTCCTCAAAAGCTTCTAGATGCGCCAGTGTCTGCTCCGCTCCAGCCTCATGACCAAAGAATAATTTCAGCAATGTTTCATAGCGCAGTTCGTCCTTTTCCACCGGGTTGGCAAGCCAACCTTTTAAATAGTTTCTACCATCTTCCGTAATGGAATAGATAATTTTATTTCGATTATTTTCTGCTCCATCACGTTTACTTGCCAGTCCGCGCTTCACCAAGTCCCCCAGTGCGGGATATATGCTGCCATAACTCGCCCCCCCAAAAATACTTTAAAGCTGTATCCATCCGTTTTTTAATTTCATACCCCGTCAAATCTTCGTGGCTTAACAAACCTAAAATGACGCAATCACTTTTCTTTTCTATTGCCATTCTTTTTTCCTCTTTCCATCATTCCATAAGACAAAACTTTCTTTGGACAACCATCTATACAAGCACCACACTGAATGCATTCCGCATTCTTTATCTGCCCATCTTTTATCAGCTCTGATACTTTAATTCCCATAGGGCATTCTCTATTACACTTTCCGCAGGAAACACAAGCATCCGGCTGTTTTACCTTAATATGTAAGCCCGGCAAATGGAGAACCCGTCTTATTTTGGTTCCCAGCACCATAAATGGTGCCATCCAGCAAAAATAGTGACAAAATATTCTTTTCCCAAAAAGGACTGCCGGAATCAGTACCAAGAAAATAACACCATAATATATCACATAATTATAGATATTACTGATTGAAATCCCATGATCCGTCATATAAAAGAAATCAACCGTTATTTCTTTTTTCCTAAAAATAAAGCACAGAATAACTGCTATAATCCAAATTGTCCAAATCGCATATTTGATGTAATTCTTCCATCCCTGCTTAGGATTCTTGGCATTAACGGCAAATAAACATTCCTGCATACCACCCATGGGACACAGCCATGCACAGAACAGTCTACCGCAAAAGATTGAACCAAGTAACATACAAGTAAATACAACAAAACTTCCGGTTATTATCCCCTCCATAGCACCCTGATACATTTGTCAAGCTGGGTGTTGTAATAAATATCAAAAAAAGAACCACAATTGCTGTGGTTCAAAATTATGAATAGAACAGAAACTTCAAATTTTCTGTTGCCATATCAAAATTGCCTGCCCCACTTTCGTTGATTTCATTGAATTTAAGGCACTCCCTATAGTTTTTTTCTATAACGTTATCTGATACTTTATTTTCCATATTATCACATTCATCCCTTTAGTACCATCTCATGCCACTCTTCTCCACCCCAGGTAGAGTCAGCAATCCCCAGATCCTGCAATCCAAACTTCTTATACATCTCCACCTTCTGCTCTAAGCATGTCAGAAACAACTTCTTTCGCCCGTTTGCCTTTTCTCGCTGGCTGTAGCGATGCACGAGCTCTCTGGCGAGGCCTTGTCCACGATACTCCGGAAGCACGTCAAGGCCAAGAAGCATCACATTCTTACCGTTTTCATCGCATAAATCGATGTCCGTGAAGAACTCATCCCTGAACTTTTCCTCGTCTGTTGCCACACCATTTAAAAAGCCTGCCAGCTTACCGGTTGATTTGTCAACTGCCACGAGAAATAGCTGTGGTACCTTTGCAATTCTCTCTGTCATCGCCTTTGGAGAACATGCTTCATTTGGCGGGAAGCATATCTGCTCAATTGCTATTGCCTGTTCTACCTCTTCTGGGTGTATACTTCTAAATTCAAAATTGTCTGTCATTTTTTATACCTCATTCTTCTGTTTATCAAATGTTAAGATTTTTGTATAAGTATATAACCAAAATCAGCCACAAAAGCATTTTACTGCTTTTACGACTGATTTATGTTGAAACCTGACAAAAACCTCCTTTTTGCTTTAATGATAAACTTAAAGCGCAAAGGAGGTCAATGTTCATTTATGAATACTTACAATTAATTATGAAAGAACGATAACGCTTCCTTCAAGCCATCAGACTCCTCATTCATGTGTCCTGCCATTTCAGAAACTCCGTGCATCATCGCATTGAGCTCCTCGATATTGGCATTCATCTCTTCGGTTGCTGCGGCATTTGCTGCGCTGACATCTGTCAGGCTGTTGCTGCTCTTAGTGATATCATCATTCAGCTGAACCATTGCAGTGACAAGCTCTTCGATTTCATCAGCTTTTTCTGCTGTCTTTTGAATCTGCTTATCAAGTTCGCTGAATTCATCGAGCACTGCCTTAATCTCGTCCTTCTGCTTGGCATTGTCCTCGACGATGATGCTTGATGCCTGTACACAATACCTGCACTCTTCAACCAGTGATGAGATTATCTGCTTGATATTCTCAAGCTCCGTATTGGTATTGTCTGAGAGCACTCGAATCTCCTGTGCCACCACTGCGAAGCCTTTTCCTGCATCGCCTGCTCTGGCTGCTTCTATAGATGCATTGAGTGACAATAGATTGGTTTCTCCTGATATTTCCTCAATAACAGAAACAATATTGCTCACTTTGTCAACTGTCTTGTTTACGGTTTCTATACGTTTTGAAATTGCTGAAATACCATCATCCATCTTTCGGCTGCTATCCTGCATGGATTTAATCTTGTCATTCATGATTTTACTGCTATCCTGCACGGCTACCATCTGGTTTTTGATTTCATCAACAGAGGCATTAATGTCCTTTGTTTCATTGCTCATCTCCAGAAGATTTTCATTAATCCTGGAAATAGATGCAGCCATGCCTGTAGAGCCCTCTGCAACATCCTCGACTGCCTTTGATATCTCATTGTTTGCGGCAAGTGTCTGACTGCTTGTGTCATTGAGCTCATAGCTGTTTGATGACATCGTATCACTGGAATTTCTTATCTTTCCGACTATACTTCCAATCGATTGTGTGAGCTCCTTCATCTTTTCTATAATCAGGCCTATCTCATCATTTGACTCCTTGACCACACTGAAATCTGCCTCAATATTACCATTGGCAATATCCTCAATTATTGTACTGACCTTTACAAGCGGTCTCATAAGCCTGCGTCCCATTATGAATGAGATAATAATTGCAATAAGCACAACAATAGCACTGATTCCAACGGCAACTCCTGTTACAGTAGTGATTCCTGCAAGTGCCTCAGACTCATCTGCTGTAATCACAAGTATATTTTCATTGTTCAAAATCGTATATGCCGAATACTTTGTTGTTCCATTGAAAACATATTCTACAACAGTCGTGCCCGGTTTTTTGCCATCCTGAAGCTGTTGTACAACGCCTTTAATTACAGCATTCTCAACAGGCTGTCCAACCTTTTCCTTTGTAGGATGATAAAGCATTGTGCCATCCTTTTGAACCACATACATGTATGCGCTGTCCATGCCTTCAAGCTTTACATCTGAAAGATTATAGGCATAACCATCATAATCCAGATCATCAACACCTGAATTACTAATCTCATTTTCCATGATTTTTGACGTTGTATTAGCAACATCTACCATGGTATGCTTGACACTGTTTGTAATTTGTTTTTTGGAGCTTTCAAGAATAAATACCATACAAATTACATTTGAAACTATAACAGCTAAAATCACCATTACTATGATTTTGGTTGCAAATGTACCTCTTTTTTTAGTTTTACACTGTTCCATATGACCATCTCTCCTATTGCTACTCCTTTAGCTTAAAATTATAAGACCATATTACCATTTTTGGTGAAATTATACAATAGTTTATCAACAAACAAAAAATTTTTCTACATTTTGCATTTGATTAATTTGTCGCGCAAATAGGGTTAATGTTCAATCATAAACAGTTATACTACCTAATCCACATTCTTTAGTGCCATGTCCTTAAGCTCAAATGCATGATACTCTTTTACATATGCTGCGCAGAGATGTACCGGCAAATCCCTTCTCTGTAAATTTCGCCTTTGCACAGCGTATAAGCTGCTAAATTATCAATTATCTACCTGCTCATATCATAATAGCGCGCATATATTCCGTCCCGTGCCAAAAGTTCCTCATGTGTGCCTCTCTCAGCAATGCCACAGTCAGCTACCACGAGAATTTCGTCCGCATTTCTGATTGTCGAAAGCCTGTGGGCGATGGTGATAGTCGTTCTGTCCTTTGCCAGCTCCTCAAGGCTTTTCTGGATAAAGCGCTCGCTCTCATTGTCAAGGGCACTGGTTGCCTCATCAAGTATTAGCACAGGCGGATTTTTAAGGAACACCCTCGCAATGGAAATCCTCTGCTTCTGACCTCCGGACAATCGGGTGCCTCTCTCTCCGACAAACGTATCGTATTTATCCGGCAGTTCCATGATAAAATCGTGTATATTCGCCTTTTTGGCCGCATCTACAATCTCATCCATCGTCGCATCCGGTTTTCCGTAGGCGATATTGTCCTTTATACTTCCGCCAAACAGATAAACATCCTGCGAAACCAGCCCAATCTGCGAGCGCAGGCTCTCAAGCGTGAGCTTTCTCACATCATTTCCATCTATTGTGACCCTGCCCTCCGTCACGTCATAAAACCGAGGAAGCAGTGAGCATATTGTAGTCTTTCCACTTCCTGACGGTCCAACAAGCGCAATTGATTTTCCTGCCGGTATCTCAAAGGATACATGCGAAAGCACCGGTGTATCATCATCGCTATAGTGAAACGAAACATCCTCGTAACAGACATTTCCCTTTACATTTTTAAGCGGTTTTGCATCAGCAGCATCAACTATCTCCGGCTCAGTTTCCACCACCTCTAAGAATCTTCTGAAGCCCGAAAGTCCCTTCTGCATCATCTCAGTCAGCTCTACAAGTATCTGGATAGGACTGATAAAGATGCCTATATACAGCGCATACATAGCAAGGTCGGATGCCTCCATCTTTCCATGCGCTATCAGAAAACCACCAAATACCAGCGTAACAAGATACATCATCCCCTGGAAAAATGCATTTCCGCTCATAAAGCTTCCCATACATCTGTAATTTGCATCCTTTGAAATCAGGAAATTTTCATTACTTCTGTTAAATTTTTCCTGCTCGATACGCTCATTGGCAAATGACTGCACCACCCTTATGCCCGCCAGAGTATCCTGAAGACTTGAATTAATATCACCGATTTTTCGCCTGTTATCCATAAAGGTTTCCTGCATTTTCTTATTCTGGCCATATGAAAATACAAGCATAAGCACCACAAGAATAAGCATAGGAACCGCAAGCATACGGTTTATCATAAACAGAAAAATGAACGAACCGATTATCTTTATAAGCGATATAAAAAGATTCTCCGGTCCGTGATGCGCAAGCTCCGATATATCAAACAAATCGGATACGAGCTTGCTCATCATCTGTCCGGAATTATTCTGATCATAATACGAAAAAGAAAGCTTTTCATATTGGTCGAAAAGCTCCTTTCTCATGTCTCGCTCCATCCTCGCTCCCATCATGTGCCCCGCATATGTCACATAATACCTGCACGCAGTCTGTATGATATATGCCACCAAAAGGCCTATTGTAATAGGAATCAGCGCAGAAATAATTTTTCCCGGTGCTCCTGCAAAAAGGGTTTTGGTCAGCGTGCGAAGCAGCTGCGGAAACGCCAGATCTATGGCACTGATTATTGTTGCGCAAAGCAGGTCTATGAAAAAGACTGCTTTGTAGGGTTTGTAGTATTTGATGAATTTCTTTAATGTTTGCATGGTATTCTCCTGGGATGTTCTTTTTAAAACAATCTGTTTCTCAACGTACATAATTATATATAGGTAAACCTATATATGCAATAGGATAACCAATGAAAACACCGGATAACACCTGATAAATAACATAGCATTTCGTTTGCAGGCGAAATCTATGCGAAATCACAGTTGTTTTATTTCGCATAACGACATATAATATAATCAAAGTATTGCTATTCAGATTATTATACGGAGGTGTCATATGGAATATTTATCTTGCTCAGATGCATCAAAAGCAATGGGATTTTCTGTACGAAGAATCCAGCAGATGTGCAAAAACGGCGAATTAACCGGTGCAATAAAGGAAGGACGTAAATGGTTAATCCCTGACGAAACCATACACATGAATCATTTCGCGAAAAATAAATCTCTGCCAATAGGTGTATCTGATTTTAAGCTTGCAACCACCGGCTACTATTATGTAGATAAAACTCTGATGATACGTGATTTTCTGGATAAAAAACCTATGGTATCTCTTTTCACACGCCCAAGGCGTTTTGGAAAAACTCTTAATATGGATATGATGCGCGTATTTTTTGAAAAAACAAACGAGGATACATCTGTTTATTTCAAAGATAAACAGATATGGCAATGCGGCGATTACTACACTAAACACCAAGGACAGTATCCTGTCATTTTTTTGACCTTCAAAGATATTAAAAGCATGACCTGGGAAGAAACCTTTCAGAAAATCCGCAGGCTTATATCTCTAGAATTTATACGACATAACGAGCTTGAGACAAGTTCTGTTTTAACCTCTTACGAAAAGGAACAATATCATCTTCTTGCCGGAGACACCGGTGATGAAGTAGATTGTCAGATGGGCTTGCAGCTTTTATCATTACTGCTTCATAAGCATTATGGAAGGGAATGTATCATTATTATTGATGAATATGACACCCCCATCCAGCAGGGACATACCTGCAATTTCAATCCTGAAATTGTAAATTTCATGCGCAATTTTTTCTCAGGAGGACTCAAGGACAATCCACACCTTGCCTTTGGCTTTCTTACAGGAATACTGCGTGTAGCAAAGGAAAGCATTTTCAGCGGCATGAACAATCTGAAAACCTATTCTATTCTCGATGATGGCTACAGCTCTTATTTTGGTTTTACTGAAAAAGAGGTAAAAGACATGCTGCGATACTATGGAAAAGATGATAAATATAATGAGCTCAGCGAATGGTACGATGGATATCGTTTTGGCAATACAGAAATCTTTAATCCATGGTCTGTAATCAATTATATCTCTGACAACTGTTTTCCGAAAGCATTCTGGCAATCCACCGGCAGCAATGAGATAATCGGAGAAATTATCCAGACAGCTACGCCTGAAATTACCAAAGACCTTTATAAGCTGCTCTGTGGTGAAAAAATCGCAACCTATATTGATACCGGTGTTATCTATCCCGAAGTTCAGAATAATCCATATAGTATATACAGCTTTCTTCTTGTGGCCGGATATCTAAAGATTGCCAATATTTACCCGCAAAGCGATGGCAACTTCATGTGTGATGTTGCGATTCCGAACAAAGAAATTACTTTTGTTTACGAAAAAGAGGTGCTAAACCGCACCAACCAGAATAGCCTTGCCATATCTATCAGTCAGGCTATCTTTTCCAAGGACACGCAAAAGCTCCAGGCTCTGCTGGAGGATTTTATGGTAAAAAGCATTTCTTCTATTGATGGAGCTAATGAAGGCTTCTATCACGGAATGATGCTTGGTCTTTGTGCCATACTTGGAAACCGCTACAAGATACGCTCAAACCGCGAATCAGGCCTTGGTCGATTTGATATTCAGCTTATGCCTTTAACAAAGGGAATGCCCGGATTTATCTTTGAATTTAAACACACTAAAGATGAACATACCGATTTATCTGCATTAGCCGACAGCGCCCTGCAACAGATAGAAGCAAAGAAATACGACACAGAGCTGCGCGATAATGGTGTGAATTCAATTATCAGAATCGGTATTGCTTTTAGAGGGAAAAGTGCTGTGGTGAGGAGAGGGGAAAAATCTCACCGAATATTAGTATAATCCAAAAAGAAGCACATGCAGCTTGCCACCCTCTCGCCATCATTACGATACAAATGAGGCTGATCGGTCTCAAACTTATACACCTGTCCCCTATGGATTTCCTGCACATGGTCGTGACACTCAACTGTCAGCACACCGTCTGTGACTGTAAGATATTCGCGTGTTTTCTCGCCGTGCCCACCGCTTGTATACACGCCGCCCGGCTCCACGTCGATACGGTATACCTCGACCTCCCTTGAGTCCTCGTATGGGAAGCAGGTCCATACCCTGTACTGTCCCAAAAGCTCCTTTGTCGGAACCAGATCATCCGGAGATATGAGCGCATAGTCCACTCTCGGCGGATCTATAAGTCTTTGAAACTCAATTCGCAGACCGCTTGTGATTTTACCAAGCACTCCGATAGATGGATTTGCTGTGCCCTTTTCTATCTGAGCAAGCATGCTTTTACTCACACCGGTCTGTTCCGCTACCTGGTCTAAGCTCATGCCCTTTGACTGACGTATTCTTTTTAAATTTTCAGATACATTGTGTGACAGATAATCCATACTCATATCTCCGTTTGCTTTTAATTCTCTAACTATACTGTTTATAATCATGTAAGGTAACTATTCGGAATAGTTACCTTACATGTTGTATTTCATGATTAAAGGTTCAAAATACCTTTTGACCCTCATATCATTTTAAAAGTTTACAGTGCCCTGCGATACAGCATCTCGATATCGCACTGGCGTGAAGCCCTTGGATTGACAGCAATGTTGCCGCTCTTCATGGCATCGATAGCCATCGGCTCTATCTTGCTTTCTATCTCTTCCTTTGTGACTGTTCCGGTTTTGCTGGCATTGTTGATTGCGATGGTCAGATTCTCAGGGATTCCTATGTCTGCGCAAAGCTCCCTGATTGCATCTACAAGCATCATAGGCTCAAATTCGTCCGCATACGCTGGAATCGGGCTTATATCATTGTAGATGGTCAGATATTTTCCATGGTCTGCAAGTGCATTGTACTCTGCGATTACAGGAAGCAGCACTGCATTTGCCACTCCGTGAGGCACATCGAAAAATGCGCTGACCGGATGGCTCATCGCATGCACATTTCCAAGCCTTGCAAATGAGAATGCTATTCCTGCAAAAAGTGAGCCTGTCATCATAGCTTCAGCAGCCTCGATATCGTTTCTGTTTGCTACAAATCTGCGGATATTTTTTCCGATAAGTGCCATCGCTTTTTCTGCCAGTGCATCAGAAAATGGCGATGCTGCTGTGGATACATATGCCTCCTCTGCATGGATAAATGCATCAATTCCGCAGGCTGCCGCAACACTTGCCGGTGCTGTTGTGATTAGCTCTGCATCGAGAATTGCATATTTTGGCAATATCTCGTAGCTGAATACTGTGAGCTTATAGTTTCTGCTATGATCTGTGATTACAGAGAATGCTGTCACCTCTGAGCCGGTTCCTGCGGTGGTTGGTATCGCAATGAGCGGTACGATTGGTCCCGGCACCTTGTGTGCTCCCTCATAGTCTGTGACGCTTCCGCCATATTTGGCAACCACACCCA
Organism: Agathobacter sp. LCP21S3_B2; assembly: GCF_052118705.1. Classification (NCBI taxonomy): domain Bacteria; kingdom Bacillati; phylum Bacillota; class Clostridia; order Lachnospirales; family Lachnospiraceae; genus Agathobacter; species Agathobacter sp. LCP21S3_B2. The sequence continues at coordinate 15,453 of NZ_JBQKGQ010000024.1, forward strand.
CTGCTTTTGCCACATCCATCGGTGAGCCGCCTCCGAATGCCACGATAAAGTCTGCGCCCGACTCCAGGTATTTTGCTGTGGCTTTCTCCACTGTTGTGACAGATGGATTTGCCTCTATATCTGTAAAAGTGTCTGCTTTTATGTCAACCGATGCCAGATAATCTGCTGCCTTTTTTACAAGTCCCATCTTCTCAAGATGAGGTCCTGAAATGATGAGTGCATGCTTACCTCCAAGCTTTTTGGCTATTTCCGGTAGCTTTGAGAGACTGCCCTTTCCCACTGTGATGTCCTGTGGCACCGAGAAATTAAATGTTTCCATATATAATCTGTCCTTTCCGAATTTTTGTATCTCATTTCATGTATATAATTTTATGTCTTAAGGTATTTTCGCCTATTCTTACATCTCATTTTTCATTTTGTAATGTACTAGCTTGCTTTCTTTGCAAGTACCCTGTCAATTGCAGCATCGATAACCTTATCCAGCTCAACCTCATCTGCCTCCGGCATAAGTGTCGCAGCATCCTCATCTGAAATGAGCTCAACAAGTGTACCAAATGACTCCTTGTATTTCTTTTTACAGAAGATGAAGAATACCACGCCGAGCGCACACCATGCAAGCACGATGCCCCACTCCTGGGCGATAAGTGTTCCGCCGCTTCCCGGTATACAGTACATGGCAACCATGAAGCCTGACATGATAACTGCCATTGTTCCAAAGAACTTATATGCAGGAACCTTGTATGGTCTTGGCATATCAGGCTCTTTCTTACGTAAAATTATAAATGAAAGAGCAACCATGCAGTATGCCACGCAGCAGCCAAAGTTGCCGGCATCACTAATCCATACAAGCATTTTTCTGCCTGCAAAAGGTGCAAGCATTGTGAGTACTCCAATGAGAATCAGTGAGTTGATTGGTGTCTTATGCTTTGGATGAAGCTTTGCAAAAAACTTCGGAATCATATATGACTCTGCCATTGAGTACATGGCACGCGAGCCACCAAGCAAAAACGAGTTCCATGAGGTTACGATACCGCACATTCCGCCGACTATTATAACCTTTGCCATTATCTTTGTATTGAATGCGGCAGCCATTGCATCTGCTGTGACAAGTCCTGTTGCCTGCTCTGAATCAACAATTGTCTGTGGGCTCATGACAAGACCTACCGCAACAATGACAAGTGCATAGAACACAACTGCCAGAACTACTGATAAGATAAGTATTGAGCCGATTTTCTTTGCCGGAACATTGATCTCCTCAGCCGCCTGAGGTATTACGTCAAATCCGATAAAGTAAAATGGTGAAAGTGCTGCCACTCCGATAATTGCCTTTACGTTCAGACCTGCAGAGCTGCCTGCAAACATCTGTCCGTCCAGGTTATCAACTGTTCCATTGATTACCGATGCAATTATCAACAAAATTCCGGCGCCACCAATAATACATGTGAGCACAGTCTGCAAAATCGCTGCTGTCTTTGCGCCGATAATGTTTATCATCATAATTAAAAATGCCACAACTATCGCCACAATAAGCCATGAAGCATAGATATCAAAGCCTGCTACCGTATACAGATAGCCCTTCAAAAAGCCCGGCCACAGATATGTGATGATTGTTGGGAAAGCGCACGCCTCAAAGCATGCCACACTGACATATCCAAGGATAATCATCCACGTACATATGAATGAACCTGTCGAACCCATTGCCTTGTAGCTGAATACATGCTCGCCACCGCACTGAGGCATGGCTGCTGTCAGCTCCGCGTATGTCATTCCCACGAAAAATATCATGATACCGCCGATTACGAAGCCGATTGCGGCACCGAGCACTCCGCCCTTTTCAATCCAGCCTCCGGTTGAGACAACCCAGCCCCAGCCAATCATGGCTCCAAATGCAATTACAAGTACGTCCCAGGCATTCAGGACTTTGTTAAATTCTGATTTTTTCTGTTCCATTACTTGTCACCTCCAGCTTCTGTCTTACTTTCATTCTCTACCACTTTTCTTGCCAGAGACTCAATAAGCTCCGCTGTGCCATCCACTCCTAACAGGCTGCTGTCTATAAGCATATCCCTGTTGTGTCTGTCCCCTCGGTTGCTTCCTGTCAGCGCCATATGACGCTTATGATAACGCTTATCCTTTTCAGTGATAAAAAGCTTTGCATCATCCTCCGACAAATTGTGGCTCTTCATTACATTTTCAATCCTCACTTCATCCGGTGAATAGATGAAAATACGTAAAATCGGTTTATGTTCCTTTAATATATAGTCTGCTGAACGACCGATAATCACACACGACTCACGGTCTGATAATTTTCTGATTATGGTTTTCTGGACGTGAATTGCACGCTCTGTGAGATCTGCATATTTGGAGAAAGAGCCTCTAACATCACCCTCTGCACCTTTTCCGGCGATGGTGATACCTTCCTCAACCTTTTCCATGATATCCTTCGGAATACCGACCTCTTTTATAATTTCATCTACAGTATCCCTGTCATAAAATTTGATTCCCAGGTCTTTAGCAACCTTTTTGCCAATCTGGTTTCCTTTAGCGCCATATTCGCATCCTATTGTAATAACAAGATGTGCCATTTCGTTCCCCTCGCTTTTCTTATATACATCTTTATAATATGTTGATATTGTTCAAAAGAAGGGCGCACGAAGCTAATCGTGACGCCCTTGTCCTTTTATCCGGCTCGTAAAATCTGCCGCAATATATTCTGTTGCCTGCTTCAAATATGCTTCAAGCATTCTATGAAAGTGACTCAACAGTCTCCTTGATGATATCAAATGCCTTGTCGCACTCTTCCTCACTTACGATAAGCGGTGGAACCATACGGATGATATGGCTTCCGATTGCTGTGATGAGCATATGGCGGTCGAAGCAGCCATGCTTTACATCAACACCTGAGATTGTATCGTCAAACTCAACACCAACTAAGAGACCCTGATGTCTTACCTCTTTTACGTGTGGAAGTTTCTCAAGCTTAGCTGCGAAATAATCACCAACCTTCTTTGCATTTCCGGCAAGATCTCTGTCAAGCAGCTCGTTTACTTCTGCAAGTGCTGCTGCACAGCATACAGGATGTCCACCAAAGGTTGTACCGTGTGAACCGGCTGAGAATGCTTTTGAAACCTCCTCTGTAGCACAGATAGCACCGATTGGCATTCCACCGCCAAGACCCTTTGCCATAGAAACAATATCAGGTTTGATACCATAGTTCATGTAGCTCATTACAGCTCCGGTTCTGCACCATCCTGTCTGAACCTCATCGATAAGGAGGAGCATGCCCTTCTCATCACAGAACTCGCGAAGTCCCTTCATGAATTCAGGTGTTGCAGGATGAACACCGCCCTCGCCCTGTACAGGCTCAATCATGATAGCAATTGTATTCTCTGTACAAGCATCCTTGAATGCCTTTAAGTCATTGTAAGGAGCATATGAGAAGCCGTATGTCATAGGACCAAAGCCCACCTGGCATCCGTTTCCCGGCTGTCCTGTTGCTGACATAGCACCGAAGGTTCTGCCGTGGAAGCCATCCTTTGCAGTTACGATGTGATATCTGTTTGGACCATATTTCTCGATACCATATTTACGAGCCATCTTAATCATAGCCTCATTTGCCTCAGTTCCTGAGTTCTGGTAGAAAATCTTGTCCATTCCGATAGTCTTGCAAACCTTCTCAGCAAGCAGAGCCTGTGGAATGGTGTATGGATAGTTGAATGTATGCATGATGTCATCCACCTGATCCTTGACTGCTGCAACAACCTTAGGGTTTCTGCTGCCGGCATTGTTTACGGCGATTCCTGCGTAAAAGTCAAGGTATGGTGTGCCATTCTCATCATACAGATACATGCCCTCAGCAGTCTCAGCGATGAAATCGAAACGCTCATATGTCTCAATCATATACTTCTTTACTTTGTCTTTGATGTCCTGTGCTGTTAATCCTGTGTCTTTTAATTTCATAATATATTGCCTCCTAAAATTAATGTCTTTGTACTTTTGTCAGTAAATTGTTTTAATAAATTTGATAAATAAAAAAGAGCAAAGTGCTTCACCGGTTAGCGTCTTTGCTCTTAAATATTCATAATTAATATGTAGTTGTTTGTTCGTTTTCTTTTGTGTATTATTTTGAACAAGTAAACAATATCACGTTCAATATATTGTGTCAACAATTTTCATTAAAAATGTGAAATACCTCACAATTGTCAGTTTAAAGGTGTTTATCCTTAAAATTATTAACACAAATTGTCATTCAATGCTTAAAATATTATTTTAATGTAATGTTTTGTGCATTATATTGTCTGTACATTATTCTGTTGCTATGTTCCTTTTTCATCATCTACATGCATTATAAAGAACATGCTATGCATTCTTTACAAGCTCCGGTTTACGGAAGGTACGGAACAATCCAATCTGCTCCAGTGCCTTTGCAATGCCGAAAAAGACAATTGAATCTATCGGCCACATAATAAGGTTCTTCAGTGCACGCATTGGAAGGATTGCCATAAGTGCCTGTCCATACAGTACCTGCAGACACAGAGTATTGAGAATGACATTGCAGATGAGCATTACTACAAACTTCGCAGCAAGCACTCTCCATATGGTAAGCTTTTTCTTATAAAAGAAACATCCATATAAAACACCTGCAAGCATTACAACAAGTGTAAGCTGTGGACAAAATGGTCCTGTAGGCTTCATCAGATACTTGATGATGTCAAGCGCTCCGTGGAAAACAGCTCCGGCAACCGGTCCAAACAGATAATCAACAATACCATTTGGAATACCGGAAAAACCGATACGGATAAACTGTCCATATTCGATGGAGAAATATCCAAGGATAACGGCAACTGCAGCAAGCATTGCCATAGTTGTGATGGTTCTGACCGATTTAAGCTCTCGGGCAGAATCGGTGAACAAAGTAACGAATTTTTTCATTAAAAAATTACCTCCTTTGCAGACCTCACCGAACTACAACAGGAGATAATTAATATCTTCGGATGCAGCGGGATGCGACTCATGTACCGCAAGATTTTCTTTTCGTCCGGGTGACAACTCCCTGTTCATCCGGCACTTAACGCACATGTGTCTACTCTGCTAAAATTTATTTATTTGTAACGTATTAAAGTATATCACACTCTAATATCAAATCAAGTCTTTTTTATTCAATATAATAATTAAAGGGCCAAAACACCTTTTGACCCTCATATCATATCCTATTATTTTATTTACTCTATCTTGGATCCGGACGATGCTTCATATCACGGATAGGAATATTGGCAACAAGTGCCGGAACCATTCCGTTGTTAGAATCAGACTCTGTCTCTGTGATTTTCACGTCAAGAGCTTCCGCGTCAATATCCATATAGCGGGAAATAACCTCAATGATATCCTTTTTCATCATTTCCATCATCTCCGATGAGCAGTTGGCACGGTCGGAAACCAGTACCAGCTTCAAGCGGTCCTTAGCGACGTTGCCCGAAGATTTCTTTTTAAATAAATCCATTATACCCATGGTTTATATCCCCCTTTAATTTTTCTTAAACATATCCTTCAACTTTTCAAATACACCATGCTTCTGGTTTAAATCAAGTAAAGGAATCTCCTCGCCCATGATACGGTGGCAGATATTCATATATGCCTTTCCTGCAAGGCTGTCTGAGCCAACTAACGGCTCACCACGGTTTGTAGAAATAACAATCTGCTCATCATCCGGTACTGCGCCGATTAAATTGACTGCAAGGATCTCTGTTACATCATCCACATTCATCATATCGCCGCGCTTAACCATATCGACACGCAGACGGTTGACAATCAGGTCAATGCGCTTCATCTCATTTGCCTCGAGAAGGCCAACGATACGGTCAGCGTCACGGATTGCTGATACCTCAGGTGTAGTGACAACGAGTGCACGGTCAGCTCCTGCAACGGCATTCCTGAAGCCCTGCTCGATACCTGCCGGGCAGTCAAGCAGAATATAGTCAAACTCCTCACGAAGCTCATTGATAAGCTCAACCATCTGCTCAGGTGTAACAGCATCCTTGTCCCTTGTCTGGGCTGATGGAAGCAGACACAGATTAGGATATTTCTTATCCTTGATAAGAGCCTGACGGATACGGCATTTGCCCTCAACAACGTCTACAAGATTGTATACAATACGATTCTCAAGTCCCATAACAACATCCAGGTTACGCAGTCCGATGTCTGTATCAATCATAACAACCTTTTTATTTAACTGTGCAAGACCTGTACCGATATTTGCTGTGGTTGTGGTCTTGCCCACACCACCCTTTCCTGATGTGATAACGATTACTTCGCTCATGAACTTTTTTCCTCCTACGTTCCTAAATGCTATTTAAAATATTTTTAGTAATTGGTTCGATGTAAATATTTCCGTCCCTTGCAATGGCAATCTGCGCCTGCTCCTGTGACGGCTTTTCCTTACGCTTCAAACGATGCTTCACCTGCGGCTTATCAGGACTCTTTGCAATCAGATCACCAATCTGAATCTGAATTGGCTGCATATCGAGTGCGAAAACAAAACAGCTTCTGTCCCCGGTGCATCCGGCATGTACATTTCCCTTTAACGCACCAAGAATGACGATATTTCCCTGGGAAATAATCTTAGCGCCCGGATTGACATCCCCGATAATAGTAACAGAAGATTCACTGGAAATCACCTGTCCTGACCTGAGGGTTCCTCGGTAAAACTGCTCCGGTGATGTGCCTGCAATGGCATCCTCATACTGCTTCTGTACTGCCTCATTAAATGCCTCAATCTGCTCCTTCATGACAGCTTCCTGTCTGGTGCCGTTTTCAACCACGCATAAAATCTCTATTGTGGTATTTTCCTCGATTGCCGCAATAATCTGCTGCTCCTCTACATCTGAAAGCTGCCTTCCTTCAAATGAAATGGCAAGCCTTGCATTTTTAAAAAAATTGCCGGATGCCTTAAACTTTTCAATAATTGCCTCCAACAGCTCATCGAACGCTGCCTCCGGACTTAGAATAAGATTAATTCCATATTTATTACTCTTTATCGTAACCGACTGTGACATGAGTACCTCCAATTTCATTTAATATGAAATTCATTACTCCTAATTATACATTTTTATGGCGCGTTACGCAACCTCTCAAATACTAATTTGTCAGCAATTTAACAGCTAATTTGACATAATTACCAAATTATCGGCTGTTATTTTGCCATTTCTACAGTTGTGCATCCATTCGAAAACAATTATACTATGTTCATATTAAACAAGACGGCTGACACACATTTCTTATTGTTATTAATCATATAGACAAAGCATAGCATAATGTTTATAATGAAAATAAGTGTGGGAATGCCCCCAATATTACAACATTATATTTCATGGAGGATAATAAATATGGGAATTATGGAAAGATTTAAGGACATCATGGCAGCAAACATCAACGCTTTATTAGACAAAGCTGAGGATCCTGAGAAAATGATTGACCAGTACATGAGGAATCTTCAGAGCGACCTCGGTAAGGTAAAGGCTGAGACAGCATCCGTTATCGCAGAGGAAAGCAGAGCTAAGAGAGCACTTGATGAGTGCAATGCAAACATCACAAAGATGCAGACTTACGCTGAAAAAGCTGTTGCCGCAGGCAATGATACCGATGCAAGACAGTTTCTGGCACAGAAAAAGATATACACAGACCAGCTTACATCTCTGGAGGGTACATATCAGGTTGCTTCTGAGAATGCTGCAAAGATGCGCAACATGCACGACAAGCTCGTATCTGACATTGACCAGTTAAATGCAAAGAAGGCTTCAATAAAAGCAAAAATGGCCGCTGCAAAAACTCAGCAGCGCATGAACAAAATCGGTTCCTCTGCTGCAGGTGTTGCCAACGACATGTCAGCATTTGACAGAATGGAGGACAAAGCCAATCAGATGTTAGACGAGGCAAATGCAATGTCTGAGCTGAACAAGACAGCCGCTGAGTCTTCAATTGATGCACTCACAAGTAAATACGACAGTCCTGCTAATGACAGCTCCCTTGACGATGAGCTTGCTGCATTGAAGGCACAGATGGGTAAATAAAATTATAAATTATGCACTGTTGAAAAGGGAATCTGAAACATGATTCCCCTTTTCTTGTCAACACAGATGTTATTAATAATCAGGAGGATTCAATTTATGGGATTATTTAGTAAGCAGTTCGCAAATGTTATTGAATGGTCAGAATATCGCGACGATGTAATCTTTTGGAAATGGACCAACAACGAAATCAAGAAAGACAGCCGCCTTATTGTCCATCAAGGACAGGACGCAATTTTCTTATACAACGGCAGAATTGAGGGAATATTCACAGATGAGGGAAGCTACGAAATAGAATCCCAGATTATTCCGTTCCTTTCAACTTTAAAGGGCTTCAAATTCGGTTTCAACAGTGGACTAAGAGCCGAAGTTCTCTTCGTCAACACCAAGATTTTCAACATCAAATGGGGCACCAAAAATGCAATATCTCTTCCGGCACCCGGACTTCCGGGCGGTATGCCAATCAGGGCATTCGGAACCTTTGATGTCAAGGTAAATGATTACCTGCAGCTTATTGACGCTCTTGCCGGAGTGAAGCAGATTTACACAATAGACGATATCCGCGATTATGTTATCTCCATACTTGATCCGCTTCTGATGAAATGGATCAGCCGCGAGGGCAAGGATATGTTCAATCTGCAGATGAATTCCCAGGAAATCAGCCAGGGAATCAAAACTGACCTCGATATGGCTCTTATAAAAATAGGCCTTACCGTGCTCGACTTCAAGTGTTCTAATTTCTCATATCCACAGGAGGTTCAGGAAATGCAGAAGAAGGCCGCTTCCCAGTCCATGGTCGGCGATATGAACCGCTATCAGCAATTTGCAGTCACAGATGCCGTCTCAAAGAGTGGCCACGGCGGAAATGCTGCTGTTGACATGGCCAGCATGCAGATGGGCATGATGATGGGACAGCAGATGGTAAACAACATGGCTGCTATGAACCAGAACGCTGTGAACCAGAACACAACATACCAGAACGCCTCAAATCAGAACACCTCAAATCAGGGCAGCACGTCAGGTGTGGCCGGTAACGTTCCAAAGTTCTGTCCGAACTGCGGTACTCCGACAAACGGCGGTAAGTTCTGCACAGAATGTGGCCAGAAGCTGGTTTAATGCTTGAATTAAAATTGTTTACAATGAAAGGGTAATATTCAAATGAAAGAAGCTAAAAACGAATTACTTGAATTTCTCGGTGGAGTTGCAATGCTTGCCGTCGGATTGTACTGGTTCTCACTAAATGTGCGCGTATCAAGTACATTCTTCTCCGGTGGTCTTATGATAGGCTCTATCACCATCCATAACGGATTAATTATAGTTCCATTCATCATCGCAGTGATTCTCGTATTTATCAAACCGGAGTCCTTTGGGCGCAAGCTGTTTTTAGGAATCAGCGTGCTTTTAATCATCGCCTCCATAATTTATACTACCAATTTTCATCTGGTAGCTATGTCTCTTTTTGAGTGGGTCGGTATTCTGATACTCATATTTGGTGGACTGGCGCTCGTGTGCAAGATTCTGTTCAAGCCGGTTGATAAGGATAAGAATAAGAAGGAAAGCGATAAAACTACACTATAAATAAATGATATGGGGCTGTGAAATATGTCCCTAAAAGAAATAGGACCATTCGTTCATGCGAAAGGTCCTATTTTTAAGGATTTTTATGGGGGTAGGGGAAGTGCGCTTTCTTTGCGCATGATTTCAGTCATTTATCCCCTTTTCATATTGTTACCATATTCTTTATCGGTCAAAATCATATACCTCATTCAGGTATAGATGGTGCTGCTCCATGATATCTGCGTTTTTCTTCATACATTTTATCATCCATATTTCTCAGAAATACTTCTACATTATCATCTATGCCAAATTCCGCATATCCCATAGAAACACTCAGCTCAAATGGCTCTGCCTTTGAGTCATTAAACCTTGAAATGTTTTTATTAATCTCGTTTATTGTAGCCAGTACACATGCTTTATCTGCATCTGTCAGCAATACAATAAACTCATCCCCCGCATACCGGATTGCAATTCCCGCATCAGGTATTGATTTAAAAAGTATATTTCCCATTGTGCTGATAGCCTTGTCACCCATACTATGTCCAAAGCTGTCATTGATGTGCTTGAAATCATTTACATCCATCATAATTCCATACAAAGAGTTTGCGTCTGTATTTTTTCTTTTTGCTAGCACAGCCTTAAGATACCTGCGATTGTACAATCCCGAAAGCTCGTCCATATATATATTTTCCGCATACGACTGCATCTGTGTAAATATCAATGTAACAGCAGTAAGAAGCCATGATGATGTAACACCATAAAACACAAGCTGTATGAGTACTCCGGCAAAACAAATACAAACAAAATAAAACACCGGAAAATAGCTCAGATTAACTCCCTGCTTTCGCGAATGATACACCATATACAGGCTGTAAGCCAAATATATTATAAGTGTAATATAGCCTGCCAGTGCACCTCCTGTCCTCTGATATACATTATCCGCTGATACCTTAAACATAATCCCCGGTCTGATTAGATTGCCTAACACCATAACAACCTCTATCATCCACGGAATCATCATAACTGCCATTTTTTCAGATATCTTCTTATAATTCCGATAAATACGAAGGTTCACATATAAACACCAGAGCAGCCCCATACTGACCGTACCAATAAAACACAGGCTGTTAAAAATATAATTGAGCTGTCTGCATCCAATAAAGCTCTTTCCATCTACAAGGAAACTTATTGTCTCAGCCACAGCTCCCAATATATTCACTTTTGCAATTCCATCATATACTTTATCTTCCGTATGAAGACTCTCTCTGTTCTTTCGCCTGCATGACAAAAGATAACACATCATCAGAACTGTCAATCCATTTGCCATTAGAATTTCTTCTATAACTATTATTGTAATCAACCTCCAAACATCTGTGAAATTCAATCAGCTTACTGTTTTATGCTTTTTGCCATATATTCCGCAGTATTTTAAGCCTAATCTCTGCAATTGTCAAGGATTGCATACTTTTTCGATTGAGTATGACAACAAATGCCGAGAAAAATCAACTTGATACAAAAAGTAATATGTTTTTGTATCAAGTTTTAAAAATGAATAAGCTTATTATAATTTTTTTAGGAAAAATTTAGGCTACTATGCAGATAAATACTTACCCTGTCTCTCGCCCACATTTTATCTTATAAGCATATGTCGGAGGTATATCATGAAAATAACTGCTTTATTTATGCGCTCACTGACTTGAAATTTATTTGAATTCGTTTCAGGATATCCTCAACAGACGGCAGTTTATTTTGTTCTTCATAATACAGATTGTATACAACATCATAATAATTTGGCGCAACAAAAAGAGCTCTTTCGAGCTCTTCTTGTTTTGTACAACATTAAATTGTATATGATTACTGTAAGAGTGAAAGTACACCCTGGTTTGACTGATTAGCCTGTGCAAGCATAGACTGTCCAGCCTGAGCAAGAATGTTGTTCTTGCTGTAGTTAACCATCTCTTCAGCCATATCTGTATCACGGATACGAGACTCAGCTGATGTGGTGTTCTCACTTACGTTATCAAGGTTGTTGATTGTATGCTCAAGTCTGTTCTGTACGGCACCAAGTGATGAACGCTGTGAAGATACCTTCGCAATAGCATCTGAGATAGTGTCAATTGCTTTTGTTGCAGATTTTTCTGTCTTAACATCTAATCCCTTTACACCAATACCTTTAGCACTCATAGATTCAATTGTAACAGAAATTTTGTTTTCAGCTGAAGAATCAGCTCCTACATGTAAACTGAAATTCAGAGCCTTTGCACCTTGAGTAAATGTTAAACTTCCATCAGAGCCTACATTTGCATATACATCAACGCTATCATCAGCATTGAGACCATTTAAGCTTCCGGTATAATCCCCAGCCAATGTAACTCCTGTTATAGTACCATTTTTTAGGGTTTTACTAATAGATGTTGTAGCTCCAACAGTTCCTTTTACTCCTGTTAGACCATAATCCGTACCCAACTGGGCATTTGTAACTCCAGTATGTTTATTTCCATCTGCATCAATAACTTCGTATTCTTGGTCGCCAGCATCAGATGTTCCTGCCTTTGTTATTGTTACGGACATAGCTTTTAAGGCGTCCGAATCTTTATTATTTGTAATTGTCGCAACAGCTGTGTTACTAGATTTTGCTCCAACCGTACCCAATGTGATTTTATCACCATCAGTAATTGTTTTTGCTGCACTTGCTGTCAAAGTCAATCCATTGTAGTTTCCAATTACATTAGTATTTGCATATGTTTTTGTATTTCCATTAGAACCATCACTACCTTTAAGAAGATATGTCTCATTGAACTTTGTTGTCTCAGAAACACGATCTATTTCTGTTGCAAGCTGGTCAACCTCGTCCTGAATAGCTTTTCTGTCTGTCTCAGAGTTTGTACCATTTGCTGACTGAACTGCAAGCTCGTTCATACGCTGGAGCATTGAGTGAACCTCTGTGAGGGCACCTTCTGCTGTCTGTACTGCTGAAACACCGTCCTGAGCATTTGTTGAAGCGCGGTCTAATCCACGAATCTGCTTTCTCATCTTCTCAGAAATTGTAAGTCCTGCTGCATCATCTGCTGCACGGTTGATTCTGTAACCTGATGAGAGCTTCTCTGTAGATTTAGCCTGCTGACCTGTTGTTACGTTGAGCATTCTGTTGGCATTCATAGCCTGCATGTTGTGTTGTACTACCATAATATAATCCTCCTTGTCCCATATTCATGGGTTATTATGTTTGACCTCTGGAAATCCTTTTCCCGAGGGTTTTGCAGCTGCTTTGTGCTTATTTTTATTTAAGCAGTTGCGGTTTTCTATAACAAGCGGCTTCCCGGGTGTGGCTTGCGCCACAGCCGCCTATTAACATGGTTAGTTGCTTTGCGTCTTTTTCTGACGCGCTTTTTCCTTCCAGATGATGCGCTGTATTTCTTTTTGTGCCTCATTGGAAATCTCAGGGTCGGGATAATATGTATCTTTTCGCTTCGCCGGGTCCGGTTCGTTGTTGGATCTTGCGATATTCAGTTCTTTTGGAGCATCTATCAGTAATCGACAGTGCTTTCCGGTTCCACCCGCGAACACGATTCGGATATCATCTCCGATATTTACATATTGCCCTTCCTTTAATGATAATTTGAGCATTTTCTACCTCCATGCACTAGGGAATAGCTTTGTCCATGCTTTTCCGAATTATGTAACATTTTATAGTAAAATGTTACATTTTTTCGCAGATTAATAAGGGGTCAAAACAGAAGTTGATTAAATAACATCAAATATTTATTCCGATTTAGTCATATTTCATCGAAAATTTCTTTATCTTTCACGTGATATAGTTAAATCCCGTGAAATTAATTAAAAATAATAGAAAAATGTAAAGAAAATTTTTTAAAAAATTTTTTTCTTGGGGTTAAGTTCTAAAAATGGTGTCCGATATAGTAGGTGTAAAGCAAAAAATGTAACATTTTACTATAAAATGTTGCATTTTTTGCTTTTTGTAATTACTATTATTTTGTTGTGGATTTTGGATATTCTGGGGAAGAGTCTGTCGCGCGGCATATGCCTGATAATATTTTCTACTACAAAGGAGTATTCAATGGGAACTACACAGCCAATCCGAAATAAGGATGAACTGGCGGCTTTCAGGATGTACTATAAAGATATCCATCCAAACCGCCGCAATTACTGTTTAATTGTTATGGGATTAAACACAGCACTAAGAATCAGTGACCTGCTTAAATTGAAGTGGGATAACGTATACAATTTCGAGCACCATGTATTTCGCTCTCATTTTCTTATCAACGAGCAAAAGACCGGCAAGAATAACTATGTCACTCTAAACTGCAATGCCACCGATGCTCTCCGGGAATATTTCAACGAACGGCATCCGACTGAACATGAGTTTATTTTTACAAAGGCCACCTGCAGGAGGCAACCAATAACCAGAGTTCAGGCATACCGGATTGTAAGGACTGCTGCCGAGGAGACAGTTCAGGATGAACATATTAGCTGTCACTCTCTGAGAAAGACATTTGGATATCACGCCTGGAAGAACGGCACACCACCTGCTCTGCTGATGGATGTCTACAATCACTCGTCCTATAAAGTCACGCAGCATTATCTGGGTATTGAGCAGGATGAACGTGATGAGATTTATATGAATCTTGAACTATAAAAAATGATTAAAAAACAAACAGCCAGTGTTTCTCTATTTCAGAAACACTGGCTGTTCTGTTAGTCCGTTGTAAAACTATATAGTCGCTGCGATATCCTTCTCATCCGGATGTCCCTTTGATACCCCGCCAATCAGCTTGAACGGACCAAACGTATCAAATCCCTTGCATGAAAACCTTCCAACAATGTTGTCATGTTTGTATGCTATCACCTGCTCAATTGACTTAAAGACAGGTCTTTCTCTACCGTCTGTGTCGCATCTATCAGCTCGACATCGTTTGTCTTTGCTATCTCGTCAATTATCTTTTTTGTGTTTCCATGATGCACTGATGCATATACTGTTGCTGTCTTCCTCTGTGCGCTTTTTCGGTCCTTTGATATGATTCTTATGTGAGCTTCGTCTGGCTTTCTTGTTAAGGTGTCTCTCCATAATCCTGCGATACAACGATATCTCCCCTGTGGCAGAGGCTTATAAGCTTGTAATCCACTGCTTCTACAAATATTTGCATTTTTTCCAGCCTCTTCAATTAAACGAGATTATTTATCCAGATACATGAACATGTTTATCTGGCCATCACAATCATCTTTTGTCTCATTATATTTTAATGTCTCATCCCAGTAATCAAACATGCTTATCTGGCCTGGGCATCCGCTTTCATCCACGTTTTCAGGCCTATCAGTTTTCTGTGTCTGTTCTTCATAATCAAACAGGCTTATCTGACCATCACACTCATAATGCTCCATTAAAGGATTTTTGTATGCCGGTTTTATCTCCGATTCATCGCTTTTCATAATCTCTTATCCTCTGTTTTATTCCGCACCTGTATTTTTTAACTTTTCCACTATTTGTATGCATAAATATATAATACTGATTTATTGAATTTACTGCAACACAATCTTGAAAGTTTATGTAATGTATTTCGGTAACAAAGGTATTCCGTCAACTAAATAATTTTTTATTTCTTGCAAATATATAAATAATAAACCATACGTAATTGCAAAATTGCAACGAATAATATACAATATTCGTTGCAAAGGAGGTTTTTATATGTCAAAAAGCTATATGCAGGAAATTAAAAGTCGAATCCTGGATTCCGAAGATGGCTCGGTTTTTTCCACTTCTGATTTTGCGGATATCGCTGATACCAACACGGTTCGTTCAGCATTATATCGCCTTGTTAAGGATAATATTCTTCGCAGAATTATAAATGGAATTTATGAAAAACCAAAATACAGTAAATTACTCGATGAATATGTAGCTGCTGATCCTGCTGCCGTTGCACAGGCATTAGCCCGCAGTTATCATTGGACCATCGCTCCATGCGGGAACACTGCCCTTAATTTACTTGGACTTTCCACTCAGGTAGCGGCGGTCTGGTCCTATATCAGTGACGGACCTTATAAAACCTATGAATGGAATTCTACAAAGCTCGAATTCAAACACCGAACTAATAAAGAAATTACCGGTCTGTCCCGTATGACAAGTCTGGTAATTCAGGCATTGAAAACATTAGGGAAAAAAAATGTAACCCCGGAAGTTATCCAGACTCTTTCAACAAAACTCTCTTTATCCGAAAAACAGGCTTGTCTGAAAGAAGCAACGGAATCCACCGACTGGGTTTATGATACAATACGACAAATATGCGGAGGTAATACACTATGAGAAAAATTGCATGTCTGTCAGATGATGACAGAAGAGAGCTTTTCCGAAATACCGCTGATAAAATTGGCTTAAATGATGCTATTGTAGAAAAAGACTTCTGGGTATGCTTTACCCTGGATTATTTATTTCACCGCTGTCCATGGAAAGACTCCATCACTTTTAAGGGTGGAACAAGCCTTTCAAAAGCATTTAATCTGATCAGCCGTTTTTCAGAAGACATTGATTTAATCCTTGACTGGCGCATACTGGGTTATGGAATAGTCTGTATCTGCATGCTTTCCTTCCATATTCTGGCATCCTGCAATACCAGGCCCTCCGACATTATTACATTACCTTCCTGTCTCGAAATCACATTAAGGCCAAACAGTTCGTTATAGAAGTGGACTGACTCTTCGATATTGTCCACTACTATTAATATGTTCTTTAGCTTCATATGACCACCCCATTACAATGGTCCACCTCATGCTGAATTATCTGTGCTGTCCAACCTGTGTATTTGCCATGTTTCTTTTTGAAATTCTGGTCGAGATAATCCACTTCAATCTCTTTATATCTTGTGCATGGTCTCACACCATCCAGCGAAAGACAGCCTTCCTCCGTCTGAAAAGCTCCTGATTTTCCGGTAATCACCGGATTAATCATGGCAAACTGGAATGGTCCGGCCGCAACCACTATGATATTCTTTTTCACGCCAATCATGTTAGCTGCCATTCCAACACAATGGTCAAGATTTGCTCTCAATGTGTCAAGTAAATCCGTAACCACCTGTTTATCATCTTCTGTAGCATCCACTGATTTCTGTGCAAGAAACAGTGGATCACGCATTATCTTCTTTACCATTATTTACTTCCTGTTATACCTTTCTTCTTAATTTCTTGTCCAATTAATAAATGCAAATACAATGAGAATGATAACGCCCAATAACTCATTAAAAACTCCAACCGCTGCGGCCGCATCTTCCCTGTTTTCCATCATGCGGAAATCCTTCATTTCCACCGTATCCATCGTATGGCATATAAATATACCTCCATTTCACAAGCTATTACATAGCTTTACACATATCCTCTATACTGTTCTCTAATTAGTGCTTGCGCAACTTCACTATTCCCGCCGAACATGTTTTTTACTTTGTCTTTAAGTTGTTTCGCTGTATGAATCATACCATTACCTCCACATACATCATCACTTCATCCCTTACTCCAAGTTTAACCGCATACTCAATCAATCTTGATAGATTCTTTTCCTTCGAGGACATATATTCCTTGATTGCTGTCTGATATAACTGAATTTCATATTTCTTTCGATCTTTAATCAAATCACAAATACATCTTTCCTTGTCATATACTTTAACCAAATTACCGCTGCTTGACGGGATTTCACAGGTCCCCAAATCAAGAATCTCTGGGTTTGCATAACGAACTTCTTTGTTTTTCTTTTTGATATGTGAAGCATTATATCCGGTAGGAACAGTGAAACAAATATGACTGTATTCTCTGTCGATAAGACCATGCAAATAAAGGGCGGTCTCGCCCGAATAAATAATATTCTTATTTCGTTGCTGAAGTACAAACAACTCATCTGGCCACACATCATCTAAAATATAAATGCCATGTGCCACTTTTTCCATGTCATGCTCTCTGACGTATTTTGAGACAGATGGCTTTGATACACCTGATTCAATGGCCTTCGATGTAATCAAATATCCATTGTCTTTTTCAATTAGCGATTCCAAAATATCTGATGTTGACATAGTTGGCCTCCTTATCCTTGATATTTACTTTTGTGCTTAAATTTTATTATATTTAAGTGTAAAAGTAAATATAATCCTTATATGCTTGCAGAAGTAAAAGATAACATAACCGAATAATTTCTCAAATAGCTACAGTCTGATTTACATTTTGTATTTCAGGAAACTGCCTCTGGCAACACACTTATCCTTTTAATGTCTCTATGCTTTGTTTTTTACCTCCGCAGGAACTTTGTATACTATACGTTTTTCTAACATGACTTCAAATACCTCGTTTAATATTCCTTCTCTATCTCTCCATCTATTCCATACATTTTCTTGAATGCATCAAGGTCTGCCCAGTTCTTAATCAGCATAACTTCTTCTATCTTACCTGTATGAATGTTCTTAAAGCCTGCAACCTGCTCACCATTACATATGCTCGCTTTGATTACCGGTTTCTTATTTTCTTTATCATATGCCTTTGTAACTGTCTTTTTCTTAAATAGTCCCACTCTGACCACCTTCTTTTGAATTTGCCATCATTATCATCCCAGCTGTAGCCCTCGCCACAGCCGCATCTTCCCTGTTTTCCATCATGTGGAAAGCTTTCATCTCCACCGTATCCATCCTATGGCATATCAGTACACCTCCAACTATTTTACCAGTCCTCATCATCGTCATCAATAGCATCATCTACACCGGCAGCATAATCATCATCGCTGTCGTATCTGTCATCATCATAGTCTCCATCCATATAAACATCATCATAACCATCATCATATGAATCATGATAATATTTCTTTGAACCGGAGCTGCTGCTTGAAGAGCTTCCTGAATATGTAGAGCTGCTACCGGAATTGCTATAGCTGTTCGTACTGCTGCCCGAAGAATTTGTACTGCTTTCTGATGAACTACTACTATTATATTTTCGGCTCAATCACAAAACTTATGGGATTTAGGATTCCTCACATAATCAACTCTGCTCATATCAATGAGTTTTAAAAAGAAATACTCATCGTCAGGATACCCATACCCCTGCCG
>NZ_JBQKGQ010000025.1:0-30456 GCF_052118705.1 Agathobacter sp. LCP21S3_B2
GGGGTATGGATATCCTGACGATGAGTATTTCTTTTTAAAACTCATTGATATGAGCAGAGTTGATTATGTGAGGAATCCTAAATCCCATAAGTTTTGTGATTGAGCCAAAAAAATTAGCCGAATAAGTGGAGCTTTGCTTATATCTATGTTGTTGTCAAGCATATTGAGCGGTGTAGTATTAGTTATTATGGAAACTTTAAATTTACCACTGGATATGCAATCAATTAAGGTTATCTGTGGTAGCATCGCCAGCGTGGGATATTTTTATTTTTTCAGACTTTTTACTAAAGAAATCGGGAAAATCAATATAAATGAAATATCGTTAAATAAAAAATTCTCGGTTTGGGATGGCATCGGATATCTGCTCGTTTTATTGGGTGGCACAACAATATTGTCAGGAATTACGGATATTATACTTGAGTTTATTAAGCGATATCTGGTTCATACAGAAAATGTGGGTGTTGTTGAAAATTATATAGGAAATGTACCGGCATGGATACTCCTTGTATGTGTTGTAATCATTTCGCCTGTATTTGAAGAACTATTATTCAGAAAGGTGCTGTTGGAAGAATTACTTCCATATGGCAAGGTTACAGCAATTTTAATAAGCAGTATGCTTTTTGGCATGCTTCATGCAAATCTGGAACAGTTTTTATATACCATTTTTATGGGAATAGTGTGTGCGAATATTGTACTTATTACAGGTAAAGTAAGGTATGCGATTTATCTGCATATGGCATTTAATTTATTTGGAGCGATAATATCGGGTTATATACCGAGCGGGAGATATACAATTTTAACAGAAATTATATTTGTAATAAGTGCTGCCATAATAGTGATACTTAAAGCCAAAACAATGTTTATTATTAAAGATGAAGCCAATGTTAATAAATTCAACTTCAAAAAGGAATTTTGTGGAATTGGTTTTATTATGTTTATGGTTTATTGGATTATTAGTTGTGTGGATGCAATAGCATATTAAAATTAAATCAGATATAAATGGATATGGTATTTCAAAAGGAAAACTTTCTGGCTGAACATTATATCGAGGCTATGTAGCTGGTGCCCTTACAGGAGGTGATATTGGTACATATATGCCAATATAAAAAATAGTTATTTCGAAGAACATAAAAAATATACATTATCTATGCAAATTATTGGATTTTTTGCATTTTTGATGGGAATATTACATTTCTTTAATATTGTGAAAAAGGGACATTATTTAGATGTTGTTCTGTTCTGTGTCCTATTTGTATGGGTTGGGAAATTATCATATGATAAAATAAAAAATGAAAACGCAAAAATCATTAGAACTGCATGCTGCATCAGCATTACTTTGGAAATTTTATCGTTAGTCATTGTGATGCAAGATATAAGAGAGGTCGCTTCAGCAATAGTTATTCTTACGTGTTCATTGATAGCTCTTTCTGTATTTCAAAAAAGAAACATTGCAGAATAAAAGTCAATGAAAGCAGAAATGGTAATGAAAAAAGAAAACAATAAATGGTATATTGGCTGGATAATCTTTCCGGCCTGGTACTTGATAGGAAAAAAATATATCATATTGCCTGTTATACAATCGGTATTTGAAGCAATGAGTTATTCGGATGCGTATCTGATAACAAACTATTTATGGAATCTTATAGCTATAGTTATTTTGTTCAGCCTTTATGGAACAGGGATTTTAAGAGATATAAAAGAGATAAGACAGTATGATGTCAAATCAATAGCTTCGGGATATATCAAATCATTTACTGTAATAGTATTGTTTACAATATTAGGTGGTATTATGCAGTTTATCTTGTCATCCGGAAATAATGAGCAAAGCATAAATGAAATTACGCTCAGAATGACAATGAAAGAACATTATTGGGCTATTATGATTCTTTCTGCATTTATAGGACCCATATTAGAAGAACTGATTTTTAGATGGTTTATATTCAGCTCTATCAAAAAAAGTCTGATAATTAAAGTGATTGTATCATCAGTGCTATTTGGATTAATGCATTTTATACCATCTATAGGGGCAATAAGTTTAAATGAGCTTTGTCTGCAAGCAATACAATATGTATTAGCCGGAATCGCGTTTTGTCTGGTTTATATAAAAAGAGGAAATGTTGTTTTTGGGATAGCAGCTCATATGAGCATCAATTTGATGCATAATTTAATGTATTTGGTTAATAAATGAATGCCGCATTTTAAAAGCTTGTTTGGGGATGGAAATTTATTAGATATAAATTAACCATAACAGTAGTTTGTGTCAAATGGCACCGAAATCATACCAAATAGCACATATATATTGTTTTTTTTCTTATGGTGGTAGTATGTTTAGCAGGATGGTGCATGGGAATGCAAACAATGCTTTTAATAGATGGGGTTAAAAAGTGTGTAAAAGACCATAAAAGATATCTATATAAATTTGGCAAAAAATGAAAGGAGCAAAAGAGATGAAAAAATGTATTTTAGTATGGCAGGTGCCGGTAATAGAAGGAGAGCCGTATAATCCGGTGGAATATGCTGTCCATGTGAGAAAAGCAAAAAAGTTTGCGGAAGCATTGAATCGGCATTTTGCGGAAAAAAATATGGACTACAATTGCGTGCTGGACAAATCAGCCTGCAGTCTTGATGAGATATTTTCTCCACAATATCAGGCAGTGCTGTTTGCACCGGAGGCTAAAACAAGACAGTGGCTCTATAAAAAAGAAGTGCAGAATGAGACCGTGAAAAAGTATTATCTGGAATACATGGAGTACAATAGTGCGCAGATAGAAAAGGTGGCTGAATTTCTGAGCGAATAAACCGGATAATAAATTGTAATTGAGCGTTGAATCCGCTATACTATACTTATAGTACAGCGGATTATTTTTTTTTGGAGGCTTGTATGGTAAATACGATAAAATTACCGGTGGGAATTGATAGTTTTGAAAAGATTCGGAAATATGATTTTTATTATTTAGATAAAACAAAGCTTATAGAGCAGATTTTGAAAAACTGGAGTGAGGTAAGTCTTTTCACTCGTCCACGCAGATTTGGAAAGACTCTTAACATGAGCATGTTGCGCGCTTTTTTTGAGATAGGCACAGATAGCTCATTGTTTGATGGTCTGTATATATCGCAGAATAAAGAATTGTGTCAAGAACACATGGGAAAATACCCTGTCATATTTTTATCGTTAAAGAGTGTGGAGGGATTAAAGTTCGCGGATGCAAGGTATCGTATTATTGAACTCATAGGAAGAGAAGCCCAGCGATTCGAATTTTTAGCAGAAAGTGATAGGCTGTCTAACAATGAAAAAGCGCAGTATAAGGCACTTATTGCATTAGATAATGGCAAATATTCCATGGATGATGATATTTTGGTATCAGGTCTCCAGATGTTATCGCATTTATTATATAAGCATTATGGGAAAAAGACGGTCATTCTGATAGATGAATACGATGTCCCTCTTGATAAGGCATTTCAGAATGGATACTACAAGGAGATGGTTTCGCTTATCAGGGGTATTTTCGGAATGGCATTAAAGACGAATGACTATCTTCAGTTTGCTGTACTGACAGGCTGCCTGCGTATTTCAAAAGAGAGCATTTTTACAGGCTTAAATAATTTTGAAGTTTTATCAATTTTGGATGCGCAGTATGATGAAGCATTCGGATTTACGGATGGAGAGGTTAAGCAGATACTTAAAGATTACAATTTATCTGACCATTATTCCGAGGTAAAAGAGTGGTACGATGGCTATCATTTTGGAAATACAGATATATACTGTCCATGGGATGTAGTACGTTATTGTAAAAGTCTATGCGCAGATCCTACCGCTTTGCCGGAGGATTTCTGGTCAAATTCAAGCGGAAACGCAATCGTCCGTAGATTTATAGACCGTGCTGATGTGCAGACTAAGAACGAGATAGAACGTCTGATAGCAGGTGAGAGTGTTGAGCGGGAAATATCGCAGGAACTCACATATGATGAGCTTGATAAAAATATAGAAAATCTATGGAGTGTGCTTTTTACAACAGGATATCTCACACATCAGGGGCGCACGGAAGATGATAAATACCGTCTGGTCATTCCGAATAAAGAGATCAGAAACCTTTTCATAAAGAAGATCAGAGAGTGGTTCAGTGACACTTCACGAAGAGACGGAAAGACACTCGAAGAATTTTGCAATGCGTTTGTGAATAAGGATACACTAAAAATAGAACAGCTCTTTGGTGACTACCTTTGGAATACTATAAGTATAAGGGATACAGCCACTGCAAAAGTCAGAAAAGAAAATTTCTATCATGGTATTCTCATAGGATTATTGGGCTACAAGGCGAGCTGGCTCATAAAATCAAATGCAGAATCAGGAACAGGCTATAGTGATATTCTTGTCGAGGTACCGGATAACAGGACAGGAATCGTAATAGAACTGAAATACGCCGAGGATGGTGATATGGATGCAGCCTGCAGCAAGGCTTTGGAGCAGATAGAAGAAAAAGAATATGTGGCAAAGCTAAAGCAGGATGGTATGCGCAATTTTATCAAGTATGGAATAGCGTGTTTCAAGAAGGACTGTAAGGTGGTTATAGGGGAATAACAGCTTATCCTGTTTTTGGTACAATTAAATAAGATGGTACACTCATACCACATGGATGGGTTGCTATGAGAGTAGATGATTCAACATATTATATAGATCCTACATACGTGTGTCAAACCGGCGAAATGGACAATCTGAAAATGAAAAATGAAATGGAACGCATTGGAGACAGACAGTATCAGCTTGAGGATTCATTTGAGTATTAGGCAAGGAGTTTATAAACAAATAGAATTTTTAAACGTTTGGTTCATCTTGATTAACAAGATGAACCTTTTTTAATACATATATTATATTTGACGAGAGTAAAATAAAAATATATAATAACTGTAAACTATTTAACGAGAGCAATATGATGATATAAATTATATGGGGGAAAAATGGATATAATTAAACAGACACAGGATTTAACCTATTTAAAATGGTCACATATCAGAAGTTCAAGCGGGACAGCAGGCACTTTTTTAAAGTCAGAATCAATAATGGGAGATAAGAAAATATATTATAAGCTGTCAAATTTTGATCCGGTGAATGGAGTTATAGGGCATGAGTGCATAAATGAAATAATTGTCGACAGATTGCTGACAACACTTGGTGTTGAGCATTTGAATTATGAGCTGATTCATGCTGATATAGAGATTGAGGGAAGAATATATAATACTTTTTTATGTGCTTCCGAGGATTTCAAAAAGCGTGGAGAGAGCAAGATCGCATTGGATGATTATTATAGAGCTAACGCGCGGAAAGGAGAATCGCATTATGACTTTTGTGTGCGATGTGGCTGGGAAAGATATATTGACCAAATGATAGTCATTGATTATCTGATTTTAAATAGAGACCGACA
This sequence comes from Agathobacter sp. LCP21S3_B2, assembly GCF_052118705.1. Classification (NCBI taxonomy): domain Bacteria; kingdom Bacillati; phylum Bacillota; class Clostridia; order Lachnospirales; family Lachnospiraceae; genus Agathobacter; species Agathobacter sp. LCP21S3_B2. Next base: position 5,421 of record NZ_JBQKGQ010000025.1, read on the forward strand.
CGGTGCTAATATAGAGATTTTGAGAAATACCAGAGAACATTCGCTTCGAATTGCTCCATTATTTGATCATGGATTATCGCTTATGTATTCATGCATGTCAGATCAGGATATAGACAAATTTGACATTATGGAAGATAAAAGATGTCAGAACTTTATCGGAGGATATTCGTGTTATGATAATTTGCAGATTGTAGGAGGAAAGAAAGAGCTTTTTACAGGAAAACTGCAGGAGAAAGATAAAACATTTATTTTTGATGGACTTCAGGATATTGTTTCGGATAAATTTATTGAAAAAGCTTGGAACATGATATATGAAAGGTACAAAATATATGAAAATCTTTAAGATAATTGATGAGGAAAATGATCTTCTGTCAGGGGTGCTATTATATTATGAAAAATCACGTACCGCCATTATAGAATTACCTGAATATCTTGATGAGTGGAATGCACCATTGCTTTTTACAGGATATATAAAGAAAAAGATATATACTATTCCACGGGATATGAGCTTTTGTTGGATAAAGGAGCGTGTGATTCCCAGCGGAAGACAGAATATAGGTGATATACTGAATACACATCATCTAAAATCATATGACGAAATGCAGTTTCTGGAGATTTCGGATGGACGGTGCTCACAGGATAGCCTTTATATCAGAAAGACAGATGAAGTACCAATGTTTGTTGAGGAAAGACAACAGAGAAATCTGAAAGAATGTGTAATAGTAGGAAATGGTCGGCTTCTGTGCTTTTTTTATGATGGCTGTGTAAAAAAAGTGGATATCGCAACACTTGACAATGTCGATGCAGATGATATCGCAAAGGTAATCAGACATAAAGGTTTATATGAGTCAGGACAGATAGGGGTTGGTGGATATTATATTACATTCAACAATTCCATCGACATTCCGGCATGGGCATTATATGGGGCGAAAGAAACGCTGCCACTTACACTTGAGGATTTCAAGAAATTTACCAAAAAAAATATGCTGGATACAACGGAAGTATGCAATACTCTGGAATGTAGCAGACAAAATATTTCTTATATGGTTAAAAAGAAGCATATATTACCGATTAAGGAGTCAGTAAGAGGAAATCTGTATGACAAATGTGAGATACTGAGGTATAAATGGTAAAGTGTTTAATGGAAATATACTAAAAAAATGTAAAGGAAACATATAAACGTGAAAAAACAAAATCCAATAGCCCTGTTACCAATAGCAGTATTTCTCGTACTGTATCTGGGATTGGGAATACTTTTTGAATATATAATGAAAATTCCGATGGGGTTTTATAATGTGCCCATCATAATAGCATTCCTCGTGGCAATACTGGTGGCATGTCTGCAGAATCGTAGTGTGAAATTTGACCAAAAGCTAGAGATAATGGCACAGGGACTAGCTGACAAAAATATCATAACAATGCTGCTCATTTTCCTTACCGCGGGAGCGTTCGTGGGTGTAGTAGGTCGAAGCAGTGCGGAGAGCGTGGCATATTTCATGCTGTCACTGATACCGGCAAGGTTCGCGGTGATGGTGCTTTTTGTTGTGGCATGCTTTGTGTCTATTGCGATGGGGACATCGGTTGGAACCATAACACTGATTGTGCCTATAGCGGCAGCAGTATCGGATGCATCGGGCTTTGGTCTGCCGCTTTGTATAGGCTCCGTAATGGGTGGCGCGATGTTCGGAGACAACCTTTCCTTTATATCAGATACGACCATTGCCGCATGTAACGGACAGGGCTGTCAGATGAAGGACAAATTCAGGGAGAATTTTTTTATTGCACTTCCGGCGGCAGTAATGACGCTGGTTGTTATAGCAATTCTGTCATTCAGGACAGTTATCGCGGGCGCTGTATCGCAGGAATATCATCTGTTGCAGATAGTACCGTATATTCTCGTGCTGTTCGGTGGAATTGCCGGAATAAATGTATTTGTAGTGCTTATAATAGGAATCCTATCGGGAACGGTCATAATGCTCGCAACAGGAAATACAGCACCATACGATCTGCTTACCAATATGGGAAGTGGAGCGTCAGGCATGTTTGAAACCTGTATGGTCGCAGTGCTTGTGGCAGCCATGTGTGCGTTGATCCGTGAATATGGCGGATTTGATGCCCTGCTTTCTGGAATTTACCGGACATTCAAGGGCAAAAGAGGTGGACTGCTCGGTATGGGACTTCTGGTAGGACTTATCGATATTGCCACTGCCAACAACACAGTTGCTATAGTTATGGCAAATCCGATAGCAAAGGAAATGGCTCAGAAATACGGCATCACTCCGCGTAAAACAGCGTCTATACTGGATACATTTTCGTGCATTTTTCAGGGAGTGATACCATATGGAGCGCAGATGCTCGTGGCCATATCGGCAGTGCATGAGCTGGGACATGAGGTGTCAGCCTTTAATATATTGCCGTATCTGTTTTATCCGATGTTTCTGCTGGTAAGCTCGCTGGTGGCTGTTTTGGTTGTTGAAAAAGATGTTCCCTCTTGACAATCATTTATGACAAGAATATAATACATTATGACAAATAAAGTTGTCAAACAGACAAAAATAATTGTCACACGGAGGCGCTATATGACACTGAAGAATCGTTTAAAGGAACGCAGGGCCGCGCTGAATGTCAATCAACAGGAGATGGGCAGGCTGTGTGGTGTGTCGAGACAGACAATCAGCCTTATAGAAAGAGGCGACTATTCACCATCAGTTACCCTGGCACTGACGATAGCAAAGGTGTGCGGTGTTACAGTTGAAGATGTATTTTATTTGCAGGAGGAAGAGGAAGATGAAGATGGAGAGAAATGAGATTAAAGAAGCAAACCGTAAGGCTATGCCGGGATTTCTGCTTCTTGCACTCGTGGGAGCAATTGTGGGTGGTATTGCTGGATTTTATTGCGCAAAATATGATGTTGACCGGTTGGCAGGCAGTATGAAAAGCGCGGGAGCATTTTTCGGCAAATATGTTTCGAGCTGGATATTGCTTGCTATAGCCGTCATCACACCGATAGTGGTTATACCTGTTTATCAAAAGACAAAAAGGCTGCTTTTGGCATGGGATGGAGAGGATGAATCCATATGCGATATTGCAGAGAAGAAGCTTAATACGGTACTCATGATAATCAGCATTGCAATGATATGTGCATTTTTCCTTATCAGCGCAACATATTCAGGGGGATTTGCAATGATTGAAAAACATTTGAATATGTATGTGCTTGCAATTGTGACATTTCTGGTAATACTGGCTGAGGGGGTAATCATCCAGCAAAAGGTAGTTGATATTACCAAAATAATGTATCCGGAGAAAACTGCTTCGGTATATGACTTGAAATTTCAAAAGAAATGGGTAGACAGCTGCGATGAAGCAGAAAAAATAATGATAGGCAGATGTGCCTTTGAGGCATTCAAGGTGACCAATTCAGTATGTGGCGCACTATCCATTATTCTGGCAATAAGTGCTTTGATGTTTGATATAGGATTTTTGCCATCATTTGTCGTCTGTCTGATATGGCTTGTCAACCAGTGTGTATATTGCAGGGCTGCGGCAAAGTGCTCTAAAGTACTTTAAGGTGACCTGATGCAGTAGGGAGGTAAGCTATGGATAACACATGGTTCATTTATTATTTGCTTTTGATGATTATAATATTGTATCTTCCGTGGAAAAGACGGAAACGATATGCAGCAAAAAGAATTATGAAAAAAGGCAAAATAAACAATAGTCAAAGGAGTGAAGGAAAAATTATGAGAGAATTAGCAGAACGTTTTATAGGAAAAGATGTCTATATCAATTTATTGGATGGAAGAGCTGATGGAGTAATAAAGGAAGTTACAGATAATGGAATTGTGTTGGAAAATAAAAATGGAATGCAGGTAGTGAATCTCGATTATGTTGTAAAGCTGCGTGAATATCCACATAATAAAAAGGGAAAACGTAGCACGATTATGGATATGTAGTGACAAAACATGAAAAGGTGGCTGAATTTCCGGGAAATAGTCACGAAATAAATACGATTAAACAGGTGGGAATAGGGGTGTTTTTGAAAAAAAGCATAAAAAATACTGCATACGTGTTATACTACATTATATAGATGTCGTATGAAATATGAACGATAAACACATAAATAAACACAGGATATGAGAAGTAATCGCAATCGCAAATATATTTTGTGAAATACAACAATTGCTTTCTCATAGGAAAAGGAGATAGAAATGCCGGAAAACAGTAGCTGTAGCAGCGCGGGAAGCTGCACAAAATCAAGTTGCGAGGGCTGTCCATCACATAATGGCGGACCACAGAGCTTCCTCGTAGAGCAGAATAAATTTTCAAATATCAAGCATGTAATAGGAGTTGTCAGCGGAAAGGGCGGAGTAGGAAAATCATTCGTCACATCCTCACTGGCAGTAAACATGGCAAAGAAGGGCTACAAGGTAGGTATCCTCGATGCCGATATCACAGGACCGTCAATACCAAAGATGTTTGGCGCACATGACCAGATACTCGGAGACGAAAACGGCCTGATGCATCCGTATGAGACAAAAGAGGGCATCAAGCTCATTTCAGTAAACCTCCTCATGGACAACGAGGAGGATCCGGTTATCTGGAGAGGCCCAGTCATTGCCGGAGTGGTAAAACAGTTCTGGAATGAGACAGCATGGGGCGATATAGACTATCTATTCGTTGATATGCCACCGGGAACAGGAGATGTACCTCTCACCGTATTCCAGTCCCTCCCGGTAGATGGAATTGTAATCGTCACATCACCACAGGAGCTTGTCAATATGATTGTCAAAAAGGCCTACAACATGGCAGAGGCAATGCATATCACAGTGCTTGGTGTGGTAGAAAACTTCAGCTATCTCAAATGCCCTGACTGCGGCAAGGAGATAAAGCTTTTCGGAGAGAGCCATATAGACGAGATCGCCAAAGAGCTTTCAGTACCGGTACTTGGCAAGCTGCCGCTCGATACATCATATGCAGCTATCGCTGATAAGGGTGATTTCTACAGCATAGAAAACGACCACCTCGCAAAAGCAACCGAAGTACTTGAGCGCATTTAAATATTTTGTATCTGTTCAGTATCTATATAGTTACAATATTTCTTTATGAAGCAGGCATATATATCCGCCGGGCGCGGTATATATGCCTGTATTTAATAGAAAACCTTTAAGCATAATTCGTACAGAATCTTAATCGCATAGTGTAGCTGCTGGGTGTGTGGTCTGCGGCACATGAATCCGTGGCATTCGCCCCGCACTATTAAATATTAAACTTTCTTTAAATATGCGATTTCCCTATTTACATTTCGTTCCTTTGGCTTATAATCATATTACCCACGGATTAAACAATAGTTTTTATACTCAAAATTTACGAAAACAACCAAAAAAGGTAAAAAGAGTTAATTTTATTATCAACATTTACCCAAAAATAATAATTTTAACGTCAATTTTTATAAAAAAATGCCCTTGTTTTTGTGCATATTTTTGTCTATATTATCATGTAGTAAAGAGAAGGTAAAAGAAAGGCAAATAGGAGGAAATATGAAGAAAATATTTGATGTATTGAATGTCATTAAACAAAAGCTCTTTGTAAAGAAAGACAAGATTCATTCAGAAAAATATTATCGCAGAATTGATTTTTTAAATAAATATTCGCTTTTATTCCATGCAATCATAGCTATGGCTATCGTATTTATAGTGGAGATTATCTCGCGCAGGAGCTTTATCTCTGCATGTAAGTTCGTAGATGCACATACACTTGCGTTCATGTACAACTCATTTTTAGTGTTTGTATCATTTTCACTTGTGTATCTGTTCAGGCGCAGGGCTTTTGCAAGGGTAATAATTACAGGCTTTTGGACTATCCTCGGAATCATCAACGGCTGTGTGCTTTCAAACCGTGTCACACCGTTTGGTTATACTGATTTAAAGTGTATTCCGGAGCTTTTAGCCATGAACAATACCAGCTATTTCACAGCGCAGCAGGCTACAATAGTTGTATTTGGACTTGGTGCATTTGCACTGTTTCTTGTGGCACTTTTTATCAAGGGACCTAAATATACAGGAAAAATCCGTTATGCAGGCATTTCAGTGGCATTTTTAGCACTGCTTTTCGTGGCAATCCCTGTCACAACCAATGTGGCACAGAATACCAATGTGGTTGCCAGCTACTATTCAAACATCGCCCAGGGCTATGATGATTATGGCTTTGTATACTCATTCTCATCTACCGTAGTTGACCGTGGAATGAAAAAGCCGGAGGACTACAATAAGCAGAATGTGGAAGATGTAGAGCAGAAGGTCAATTCTCAGAAGCAGACCACCACAGTGGACGGAAAGACCGGTCCAAACATCATCTGTGTGCTTTTAGAGTCATTCTGTGACCCGGACGAGATTAATTTCCTTCAGGTGAATGAGGATCCTATTCCTACATTCCATGAGCTTGAGAAAAACTATTCAAGCGGATATCTGACTGTACCTGTAGTCGGAGCAGGAACTGCTAACACAGAGTTTGAGATGCTTACAGGACTCAGCATGCAGTATTTCGGTACAGGAGAGTATCCATACAAGACTATCTTAAAGCAGACAGATTGCGAGAGCATTGCCTCTGATTTATCTAATATTGGATATGCAACACATGTAGTGCACAACAACGGCGGTAATTTCTACAGCCGTACCAATGCATTTTCACAGATGGGCTTTGACACCTTTACCAGCAAGGAGCTCATGAATATCACAGAGTATACTCCAAACGGAAGCTGGCCTACAGATGATATTCTCGTCAGCGAGACAATGAAGACCTTTGATGCTACACCGGATCAGTCTGATTTTACTTATATCATCACAGTTGGTACTCACGGTGACTATCCAAAGGAGCCTGTTATTGAAAATCCTACATACACCGTATCAGGTGTTGAGGACGAGGGCATGAAAAATGCCTGGACATATTATGTAAACCAGCTCAACGAGGCTGACCGCTTCATCAAGGAGCTCACAGATGAGCTTTCTAAGAGAGATGAGGACACCATCGTTGTTATGTTTGGCGATCACCTCCCTACAATGGGACTTCAGAATTCTGATATGAAGTCAGGTGATATCTACAAGACAAAGTACATTACATGGAACAACATGGGACTGCCAAAGGAGGATGCTGACCTTTATGCTTACCAGCTTCTTGCCCAGACTACAGACACTGTAGGTATCCATGAGGGAACTATCATGAACTATCATCAGACTCATATGAATAGTACTGATGAGGCATCATATCAGGATGGTCTTGACCTGTTACAGTACGATATCCTTTATGGAAAGCGCTACTGCTACAACGGCACAGATTTATATCCGGCTTCAGATCTTGTCATGGGAATTGACAAGGTGGACATCACAAATGTGTCTGATTCATCGACCGGTGATACAGTATATATTTACGGTCACAACTTTACCAACTGGAGTAAGGTTTATATCAACGACTCCAAGGTGGCTTCGACTTATCTCTCAGCAGGTGTGCTTGCTATCAAGAAGGAAGACATCAGTGATGGTGATGAGATAACTGTGTGCCAGGTTGGATCTAGTGATACCATTTTCAGAAAGTCTGAGAATGCGTATACATATGTGGATCCTGCAGTGGAGCACGACAGTGAGTCGGAGACAGATGAACCGACAGAGAACCAGTAGATTTTAATGAATTTTTTCTTGGGTGGACGGGGCGTAGGTCTCGGGTTCCAGTGTGGAGTGGCGGCATGTGCTCTCGCGTTCGCTACGCTTCGCAGCCAAGATTCTGTACGAAATTATGCTTTTTAGGGTTTATATGCTTGACGAAACCGGAGTATATGCGCCGTCCATGGCGCATATACTCCTTGCCCCGCCGTCCTTGGCGGGGCATTTCTGCGTTTCATGGGCATAATTTCTACAGTATCTAGGCAGCTTCACTATGCGCTCACACGAGAGCACACGCCGCCACTCCACACCGAGACCCGGGACCTACGCCCCTTACGTTGTGGTAAAATTGTCGCGTGTGTGCACCGGTCTTCGCCCGGTGCTTACGCTTCGTGCTTGTAAAATGTAGGTATGGTGTGTCTTAAGATATAATGATATGAGGGTCAAAAGGTATTTTGCCCCTCATTTATGATTAATCAGATTACTACATGTTACGCATTCCCGTAATCTGACTACACCTCGAAATCCGCTAATTTCCTGCGTTTCCGCAGCAAATTGCTACTTTCTCGGTGTAGTGCGGGTCACTAAGGTATACATCGAATTGCATGCAAGCATGCATCGATGATACCTTTTGACCCTTTAATGATATAATTAATGGGTTGAAAATTGTGTATATTGATGATACAATTTCAACGGTTAATGATTACATTAATTTTAGATTTTAAGTATGGAGGTGAATTTCATGGACAGTAGTGATGGTCTTGGGCGAAGTAAGAACAACATCGGTGCTGATATACAAGTGAGTATTGTATTGGCAGACATAGTGGATTCTGTCCGTGGAAGGATTCATCACCGGACAGCTTTTAGAGGTACAGTGTAGGCATATTAAGGAATATCGGCTTACGCCGTGCTGTATTTTGCTGTGCACAAATGCATACTTGTTTATATATCAGGGCACCGTGAGGTGCTTTTTTCGTGCGCAAATTTATAGAGTGCACGGGTTTGGCATTTCTTTTCCTGATTGAGTTGTAATATTGGTCGTAGTACATAAATATTTAGAATATATCTTGACAAAGGTGTGCATATACTGTATATATTTATATATACAGTATATGCACACCTATTTTAATTGTGGGAAAGCAAAGGAGAGAGTTATGCTAAGAGTTCATGAATTGGATAAGGAAATGTCCGGGGAGGACAGGTTTCATCTGGAAAACATATCGTTTCATTTGCCAAAGGGTTATATATGCGGCCTTGTAGGAGAAAACGGAGCAGGCAAGACAACTCTTTTACGCTGCCTGATGGGACTGTATAGGTCAACAGGAGACATAGTGATAGATGGACACAATTTAAACAGCGATGAGGCAGCCGCCAGGGAGGTAATAGCGGTAGTAGGTGATGAGGGATTTTTTGATGAGAATATAAATCTTGAAAAGCTCGGAAAATACTATGGGCAGATGTATGTGCGGTTTGATATGGAAATGTATCTGGGATATCTTGAAAGATTTAACCTTGATAGAAAGCAGAAATACAAAAAACTGTCCAAAGGTATGAAAATCAAAGCGCAGCTTGCATTTGCACTGTCGTATGGAGCAAAGCTTTTTTTGTTCGATGAGCCTACTGCAGGGCTTGACAAGCACTTCAGGGAGGATTTTTTAAGGCTGTGTACAGAGCTTGTGTCAGATGGTGGAAAAAGCATTATTATTTCTTCTCATATTACGGAGGATCTGGACAGAATAGCAGACTATATTGCATATATGCAGGCAGGGAGGCTGTTGTTTTTTAAGCCTAAGGATGCTGCGTGTGAGCATTTTCGGATAGTTACAGGACCTGTATATAAATGTAAGCTGATACCCAGGGAAGCAGTGGTTTACATGGAAGAAGGCACATACAGCTCCACTGCCATGGTTATAAGGGATAAATGTATTCTGGTAGACAGAGAGCTTCAAGAGCATACTCCGGATATCAGGGAGCTGATACATTATCTGGTGAAAGGGGGAAAAGAAAATGCCGAAAATATTGTGGAAAAATATTTTGGATAGCAGCAGGCGGGAGCTTGTTTTGGCCATAGTTATGATACCATTATTCTGGCTTGGAATTACAGAAGGCTCATTTGGAGGCCTGAATCAGGTAATGTATATATACAATTTGATGATCAGCATTTTTTCCATTTTCAGCAATCATAATAGAAGCGCATTCGAATTGCCACAGTATATGTATCTGGCTCCGTATTCAAGAGAACAAAGACAGCATTATATACAAAAAATGTTCAAATACAGATTCCGTGTGTCGTATATAGTGCTGCTTTTACCGATATTAATCACGGCAATAATCAGCCCTGATAAGACTCTGACAGTATCAGGAATAGTCTATTATATGTGTGAGATGCTTGTAATGGCAGGTATTTTGTATTGTACTTCATTTGACAATTATCTAGGCAGCGTGAATCCGGGCAGATTAACGATATTTGATGTAATCATGTTTATGTCTGCGGTGGTTGTTGCCGCAAGCTATGACCAGAATGACAGCTCGCTGGATTTGGTTCAGATATTAATTTCTTTAGTGATAGGTGTGTTTTTTATATCGATGATTGTATCCTGCAGGAAAAAATATTATGACGATATTGTTCGCTGTATGGCAGATTACGAGTTTGCTGAATCAAAAAAAGACAAAAAAATTGCGTAGAGGTGTGTATGAAAATAGTCATTTCAACAACAGTTAGTATGCCGATATATGAGCAGATTATAAATCAGATACGCGATGCAGTGGTAAGCGGTGAGCTTAAGGCAGGCGATGGCATGCCGTCAATCAGAGTGCTGGCAAAGGAGCTGGCAGTCAGTGTGATTACGACAAAGCGTGCTTATGAGGAGCTGGAAAAGGAAGGAGTAATAGAGTCGGTGCCGGGGCGTGGATTTTACGTGTGCGAGCAGAAAAATGATCTTTTGCGTGAAAAACAGATGATGAATCTTGAGAACAGGATGTCAGAACTGCTTGCAGATTGTGAGAATGCCGGAATGACCTTGAAGGATATAATAGATATGGTTCGTGTATTGGGAGAAAAATAATGGATGAGATAATTATAAAAATAGAAAATGCCTCTTTAAAATTAAAAAAATTTGTGATTAAGCCCGCAAATTTAGAAATACCAAAGGGCTACATTGTAGGTGTACAGGGAGAAAATGGTGCGGGAAAGACCACACTGCTTCATATGATGCTTGGAATGTATGACAAAATGAAGGGCAAAATATACATAGACGGTCTTGATGTTGTAAAAAATAAGACTAAGGTAAAAGAGATTGTAGGAATAGTGTCGCAGGACAGGAAATTTTACCTGTCGCAGGATGCCAATGGAAACGAAAAAATATACAGTCCATTTTATAAGAACTGGGATAGTGAGGAGTATCACAGGATGCTTGCACATTTGGAGCTTTCCCCAAGACGCAGATTGTGCTCGTTTTCTACAGGAGAAATGATAAAGTATCAGTTTGCATTTGCGGCAGCATACAGACCCAAAGTGCTTCTGATGGATGAGCCGACTGCCAATCTAGACCCGGTGTTCAGGGATGACTTCTTAAAATTACTGCAGGAATTTGTGGCAGAGTATGAGATGACAATACTCTTTGCCACGCATCTGGACGATGATTTGTCGAGGGTGGCAGACTATGTTATAGATGTAAAGAACGGAGAATATTCAATGCGTGAGATGCTAGAGTAGTTTATAATTGCTGGCGGTCACACTGAGATGAGAATAGTATGATTTTATGAATTGTATTATGCGTACAGCACGCAATAGAAAACAGATGGAGATGTGAAATGAATATGAGTACCCTGATTAAAACGGAGCACGACAATTGGAAAAAGCGCATGATAGTTGAGACCTGCGGAACGTATGTCCTCATGAATATGGGTATGGGTTTTGTGGTAATCGCAGGTGCATTTTGTGGTGTAATGAATACTGAATTTGATCTTTATTATTATAATATGGTGGTATTTTTTACATTTGGATTGTATTATGCACAGTCCAGATACATTACATATATATGGGAAAATGGTAGAAAAGTTAATATATTTGAGAAATATATATATTCGCCGGTTGACCTTAAAAAGTTGAGAAAAGCAAAGCTTATAGTAGTTGGAAAAAATATTATGATACCGGTCATACTTGGACAGCTCTCAGCAATTCTTATGAGAGGGGTATCTTATGGATGGCATGTAAAAAGCTGGCTCGATTTGGGACTGTATACACCGGTTATGGTGGGAATTGGTTTTTTGATTTTTAAGGAATCTGAGCATAGATGGCTGTGCTTTAAGGCAGTAAGAAATTAAGCCTGCCAATAAAAAGGGTTTTTATTGGCTTTATTTGGTAACTAGTGTATACTATTTGCATATAACAGCTTCGTTAAGCAGATATAGATACACATAAAAGAAAGGTATAATCATGGACATCGTATTAGAAAATTACAAAGGATTAAAGGCAAACATCCTCTCATTCCCTGAGCAGTATCTTCAGATGACAGGCAAGACTATGGATAGCTTAAAGGATGAACTCAAGCCGGATTTACTTCGTATGAAGGCATCACAGCTCATCATAGATGCGGCTGAGATTATCATGGAAGAAAGCGGAAAATAATGTATAGAATATTTTTGGTTGAGGATGACGAGACCATAGCAAAGCTTGTCAGAAGACATTTGGAAAAATGGGATTATGATGTGCATGTGGTGCAGAAATTTGATGCTGTAATGTCAGAATTTGCATCGTTTGATCCGCAGCTTGTGCTTATGGATATCGGTCTGCCGTTTTACAATGGGTATCACTGGTGTACGGAAATCAGAAGGGTATCAAAGGTTCCTGTGGTTTTCCTGTCATCCGCTGCAGATAATATGAATATAGTGATGGCAGTCAGTATGGGGGCTGATGACTTTATAGCAAAGCCGTTTGACCTCGATGTGCTGACCGTAAAGATACAGGCTATCATCAGGCGCTGCTATGATTTTGGCGCAAACAACAGTGTTTTGGAGCATAATGGCGCCATGCTCAATATATCTGATGCCACCATAACCTATGACGATAAAAGGCTCGAGCTTACAAAGAATGAGCTCAAAATATTGCAGACACTTTTTGACAACAAAGAAAGGATTGTATCACGCAGCCTTCTAATGGAAAAGCTGTGGGAGAGTGATGCGTATGTGGACGAGAATACACTTTCGGTGAATGTCAACAGGCTGCGTAAAAAGCTGGATTCTATAGGGCTTGAGAGCTTTATTGTCACAAAAAAGGGGCTTGGGTACAGGCTGGGGTGAGAGGTCATGGCAAAAATAGAAAACAAACCGCATCTGACAAATTTTATAAAACAAAACTATATATGGATTCTGATGATAGTCACAATGTCATGTATCCATTTGCTTTACATGTACCTGATTGGTGCGCGCAAACAGGATCTGGTGTATGCGGCAGTGCTTGATGCAATACTTCTTCTGATAACAGTTTTGGTTGGATTTTTCAGATATAGCAGCAAGGTAAAAGCTCTAAGCAATGCTTTAAAGCGTCCGGTTGAGGAACAGGCACAGCTTCCGGAAGCAACAGATGATGTGGATATACTTTATCATCGGCTGCTGGAAAATCAAAGTATTGCAAGAAGTGAGTCAGAAAGCAGTGCTGCAATCAGACAATCACAGATGAGAGATTATTACTCTATGTGGGTGCACCAGATAAAGACCCCGATATCGGCTATGAAACTACTGCTTGAGGCAGAGCGGGAGGCGCTTGGGCAGCTTATATGTGATGATGAACAGAGTCAGTGCCATATAGGCGATATGACCGGTGGGAATATCGGTGCTGCCGGATTAAATGCTGCTTTGAAACAACAGGCTGTACTCACAGAGCTGTCAGATAACATGGACTCGTTTGAGGACGAATTGTTCCGCATAGAGGAATATGTCAGTATGGCTTTGCAGTATCAGCGTGTGAACAGCACCGAAAATGATTTTGTGCTTGAAAAAGTCAGTGTGGATGGCGTCATACGTGATACCATTAAAAAATATGCAAAAATTATGATACGAAGGCATATTGGGATAAATTATTCAGGAACCGGGCAGGAGGTATATACTGACGGAAAATGGCTTGCATTTATGCTGGAACAGATACTTTCAAATGCCATAAAATATACACCGCAGGGGGTTGTTACAATAGAAACTGCAGAGGAAAAAGAACGGTTTTTTATTACAATAAAGGATACCGGAATAGGAATCAAAGCCGAGGATCTGCCACGCGTTTTTGAAAAGGGCTACACAGGCTACAATGGTCATGCCGATAAGAAGGCTACGGGAATTGGGCTTTATCTGTGCAGGCAGATGGCAGACAAGCTGGGGCATACAATCCGCATGGAGTCAGAGATTGGAAAAGGAACTAAGGTGTGGATAGGGTTTGATCTGGATTATGCAGATATGAGGGATTAGGATATAATGATATGAGGGGCAAAAGGTAATTTGCCCCTCTTTTTGCTACTCCAGATTAAGTTTCTTTGTCATATTGTATATCGAACCTGCGACATACACCACTGTGAGAAGCAGCGATACGGCAAGTGCACCTCCGGTTTTAAATTATTGAGATGATTTTCATATACCATCAGAGACTTTCTCAGGTGTAAAATCGACTCATTTCTTACAAAAATGTAAGATACGAGGTCGAAATGTAAGCTGATTCGATAGCATACATTCCGGCCTTTTGTTATTATAATTACATGAAGCAGCAACAATGTAAGTTGTGAAGCCGATTATGACGTCATATTTAAAATAAATGTAACAAAAATAGAAGTTTAAATAACACTTTGAAATCATCGTAAAGGAGCATTGAAATGGCAATCTTAGAAGTAAGTAACCTCAAAAAAATATATACCACCAGATTTGGTGGAAATCAGGTACAGGCATTGAAAAACATCAATTTCTCTGTAGAGGAAGGTGAGTATGTGGCAATCATGGGAGAGTCCGGCTCAGGAAAGACGACACTCTTAAATATTCTCGCGGCACTTGATAAGCCGACAGCGGGAGAGGTACTCTTAAATGGAAAGAACCTTGTCTCATTGAAGGAAAAGGAGATATCTGCCTTCAGGCGTGAGCATCTGGGCTTCGTATTTCAGGATTTTAATCTGCTTGACAATTTTTCACTGAAGGACAATATCTTTTTACCGCTTGTGCTGTCAGGTGTGGACTATAGGGATATGGAAAAAAGGCTTGCACCTATAGCTTCACTGCTTGGAATTGAAAAGCTGCTTAATAAATATCCATACGAGGTGTCAGGAGGACAGAAACAAAGGGCAGCAGTGGCACGTGCGATAATAACAAATCCCGAATTAATTTTGGCTGATGAGCCAACAGGAGCACTGGATTCAAAGGCAACAGATAGTCTGCTTAGGCTGTTCAACAGGATAAACGAGGACGGACAGACCATTCTCATGGTGACACACAGCACAAAGGCTGCAAGTCATGCCAACAGGGTGCTTTTCATAAAGGACGGTCAGGTGTTCCATCAGATTTACCGTGGCAATCTTACAAATGACGAGCTTTATGTGAAGATTCAGGATGCACTTATGCTGATTACGACAGGTGGTGAGAAGCATGAATAAAATATATAGCAGGCTGGCATTTACAAATATAAAAAATAATAAGACGCTCTATATGCCTTACATTATATCGGGAATGGTCATGATAGCCATGTTTTATGTGATGATGTTTTTAAACAACTCAAAGGGACTTGGCAAGGTGCCGGGTGCGGAGATATTGGTGGATATAATGGGGCTTGGATGCGGAATAATAGCGATTTTTTCATATATATTTCTGTTTTATACAAACAGCTTTATCATCAAAAGGCGCAAGAAAGAGGTAGGAATATACAATATTCTTGGCATGGAAAAACGTCATATCGCGAGAGTTTTGTCAATTGAGACACTTACTGTAGCACTCGCAGCAATAGCATCTGGAATCATAGCCGGGATTTTATTTTCCAAGCTGATGATTATGTTTCTTTATAGAATTATAAATATTAAAGCACAAATTAATTTTACTGTATCTACTAGCGCTGTTGTGAATACAATACTTATTTTTGGAGTGCTGTATTTTCTCACTCTCATCTATAACCTGATGCAGGTGAAGCTTGCTAATCCGATAGAGCTGCTTCGCGGGGGCAATGTCGGTGAGAAAGAGCCAAAGAACAAATGGTTTATCGCTATTATAGGTCTGTTATGTCTGGCAGGGGGATATTATATTGCAATTACGACAAAGAACCCGCTGCAGGTGCTTTCCCTGTTTTTTGTAGCAGTACTTCTGGTCATAATAGGAACCTACTTTCTGTTTATTTCCGGAAGCATCGTGATACTGAAGGCTCTCAGGAAAAATAAAGGCTTCTACTATAACAAAAAGCATTTTGCAGCGGTTTCAGGAATGATTTACAGAATGAAGCAGAATGCGGGCGGACTAGCGAGTATATGTGTGCTTTCCACCATGGTACTGGTGGTTGTTTCCACAACCGTGAGCATGTATGCGGGCACGGAGGGCGAGCTTAAGCAGAGATATCCTTCGGATATCAGTGTATATAGCTGGTATAAGGAAGTGCCGGCTGATGTGAATCTGGATGATGCACTTAAAGAAGCTGCTGCAGATTCGGATAAAATAATAGCTGACTCTGCTTGTAATGTTAAAGACAGCAAAAGCTACACTTATTTTAGCTGGACAGTGTTTAGAGAGGGGACAGAGTTTAAGCCGGTGTTAAGTTACGATAACGATATTTCCCTGTTGTATTTTGTTACAGGAGATGAAATTGATGAGATGGAGACCGGCTTTAAAGAGAGTCTGAATAAAAAAATCCCACAGCTTGATACCGGTTCGGTGGCTGTTTATGGAACGGAAAAGTTTAATGGCGATATAATTAATCTGTTGGGCAAAGAATTTAAAGTGGCTGCGACAGAAAAAACAGCTGTAAGTAAAGACAGCTATATGTCCTCTATGTATAGTGGTGTGTACTATGTAGTGGTAGACAGCAAGGCAACACTTGCAGAGATATTTAACCTGAACAGCTCGCTGGGAGAGGATAGTGTGCCGACTATGCTCAACAATGAAATTGATTATAATCTGTACGGCAGCAGTGAGGATAAGGTTGCTGTGGCAAAGGCGCTGGATAAGCATTTTGAGGAAAATAGTGTAAAATCAGATGTGTCAGGCTTCTATGAGGAAAGCCGTGATGCGAACAGAGAACAAATCTATGTGCTGTACGGAGGCCTGTTCTTTATCGGAATATTCCTTGGAACGATGTTTCTTATGGTTACTGTGATGATTATTTTCTATAAGCAGATTTCAGAGGGCTATGATGACAAAGCCCGGTATGAGATTATGGAGAAGGTGGGCATGAGCAATGACGAGGTGAAGAAATCCATTACTTCACAGGTGCGCATGGTGTTTTTCCTGCCGATTATGCTTGCGGCGTGTCACCTTGCAGCGGCATTTCCTCTGCTGCGCAGGCTGCTTGCCATGTGTAATCTGACGGATGTTAAGCTTATTGTGATCTGTATGGTTGCTACGTTTTTTGTGTTTATGGTCATATACTATATTGTTTTCAAGATTACTTCGAGAGCATACTACAGGATTGTGGGAAACCAGATTTAGGGGTTTCATATGAATTATGAATGCGCTATAATAGGACATAGCTATGAAACAGTATATTTCGGAGAAAGAGGAGAATCCATTATGAAGAAGAGAATAGTTATTTTATCGGCGCTTATGGCTTCGACAGCACTGCTTGCGGTGGGATGTACTAGGACAAATGATAAGGCTGGCATGAATGACAGTGCAGTGCAGACTTTACTCAGTAAAATAGATGACACAGAAAAAAATGATGAAACAGAGACTTCAGAGAAAAATGATATGGAGCAGAGTACGGATGAGGCTGACAAATTGGACAATAAAAGCGGTAATTCTGAGATAGATGCGGAGCTTGCCGGGATTAAAGCACAGTCAGATGAGATAGATGATAAGCTTACAAATGATTCAAGTCTCACACAGGGGGATATGAACCAATTGTCAGCTCAGATGTATAAGCTCTGGGATGATGAGCTTAACTCTATATGGGAACGTTTAAAGGATAAGCTCGATGATGATACAATGTCAAAGCTAACTGAGGACGAAAGAAATTGGATTGCAGATAAAGAAGCCAAAGTTAAGGCGGCCGGAGCAGATGCAGAGGGAGGCTCATTACAGCCGCTTTTGGAGAATAGTGAGGCAGCAGAGCTGACGCAGGCCAGGGTTTATTATCTTGCACAATATCTGAGATAGAATAGCTGCGATAATAATAATGACAATGAAATGAGAGGAACAAGCAGTATGAGTATGACAGAAACAATTAAACTATACGACAGGGATGCATATGCCATAGAGTTTGAGGCAGATGTTATATCCTGCGAGCCGAACAAGGCAGATGATAAGCAGTTTGATATAATATTAAATCAGACTTTATTTTTCCCGGAGGAGGGCGGACAGAGCCCGGACATGGGAATACTTGGAGGCTACAGGGTCGTTGATGTGCAGATTAAGAATGGAGTCATTACTCATACGGTGGATATTTCCGCAGGTGATTGCTGCGAGGCAGAAAAGGAAGCTGGTAAGCAAATCACCGGCAATGAATTTGAGCCGGAGAAAGTGGAGCTTGCAGCAGGCGTCCACGTACATGGCAAAATAGACTGGCAGCATCGTTTTTACAATATGCAGCAACACAGTGGAGAACACATTTTTTCGGGAATCGTCCACCGCAGGTTTGGTTTTGAGAATGTGGGCTTTCATCTGAGTGATTCTGTAGTGACAATGGATTTCAGTGGAGTGATTTCACCGGAGGATATAGCAGAGGTGGAGCATGAGGTAAATGTAGCCATTTCAAAAAATATTCCGATAGAGGTGACATATCCGTCAAGGGATGAGCTTGCGCAGCTGGAGTACAGAAGTAAAATCGAGATTGAAGGACAGGTCAGAATAGTGACAGTGCCGGGGTATGATGTGTGTGCATGCTGTGCGCCGCATGTGAAGCGCACCGGCGAGATTGGCATGCTTAAGGTTATGAATTATCAGAATTATAAAGGAGGCGTCAGAATCAGCATCCTTTGTGGTTTCAGGGCACTGGAGGCTTTCAGACAAAAGTGCGACATCATCTCAGAGCTCATGGGGATATTTACCACAAATCAGGAGGCTATTGTGGATAACGTCACAAAGCTTAAGGCAGTAAACCAGTCACTTAAGTCAGAACTTGGCACTGCAAAGTCAGCGCTTTTGGATTATAAGGTAGCAGAGCTTCCTGCTGATACGGACAATGCAGTATTGTTTGAGGACGGCGTTGATACGAATACAGCAAGAAATTGCGTCAATGGCCTTGTGGAGAAATATAGTGGCTTTAGTGCATTTTTTACAGGAAATGATGAGGCGGGCTATAGCTTTATTATCGGAAGCAAGAATGCAGACTGCAATACAGTTGCCGCAGCACTTAGGAATAAGCTGGGTGCCAGAGGCGGCGGTAAGCCGGTTATGGTGCAGGGCTCTGTCAAGGCAGCAAAGAGCGAGATTGAGGAAGTGCTAAAAGAGGTGCTTTAACTTTTTGAAAATATAGTTTGTGGGACGGATTAAGAACACAAAAGCGGTTTCAAGACATTTCGTCTTGAAACCGCTTTTATTGTAAAAATTATATCCAAAGTTAATTATTTGTTAGATCTTCTCCAAATGTGCATCTTTTCAGCCTCTTTGATGAGCTCATCACGGAAATCAGGATGAGCAACTGAGATGATTGCCTCAGCCTTCTGCCATGTAGAAAGACCCTTTACATTTACCATACCATACTCTGTAACGATATAGTGAGTATTGGCTCTTGTGTCAGTAACGACAGAACCCTCTACAAGAGTAGGACGGATACGTGAGTGAACTACGCCCTGCTTGTCGGTGAAGGTTGAAGAGCAGCAGATAAAGCTCTTTCCACCGTTTGACATATAAGCACCGAGAACGAAATCAAGCTGTCCGCCGGCACCGCTGATGTGCTTTGTGCCTGAGGTCTCTGAGCTGATCTGTCCGAAGAGGTCAAGGTCTACACAGTTATTGATTGAGATGAAATTGTCAAGTGCGGCAATATTCTTGATATCATTTGTGTAGCTTACCGGGGCACTCATGAGCTCAGGATTCTCATCGAGGTAATCGTACATCTTCTTGGTTCCGGCACCGAAGCCGTAAGCCTGACGATAACGGTCGATGTTTTTCTTTGCTCCTGTGATTTTTCCGGCCTTTGCGATGTCAACGAAAGCGTCAACGTACATCTCTGTGTGGACACCGAGATCCTTGAGGTCTGACTCAGCGATGAGTGAGCCTACTGCATTTGGCATTCCACCGATACCGAGCTGGAGACAGGCACCGTTTGGAATCTGGTCAACGATGAGCTCTGCAACCTTCTTGTCTACATCTGTTGCAGGACCACCGGCACCAAGTTCTCCAATTGCAGGGTTGTCACCCTCAACAATGTAAGAAACCTGTGAAATATGTACATTGGCCTCTGAACCGCCGTGACAGCGAGGCATGTTTTCATTGACCTCAACGATGATTTTCTTTGAAGTCTCGCATACAGCACCGAGGTGAGATGCGTTAGGACCAAAGTTGAAGTATCCGTGTGAATCCATCGGTGCAACCTGGAACATAGCGACATCGTCAGGTGTTGTTGAATCTCTATAATAACGAGGAAGCTCTGAGTAACGGATTGGTGAGTAGAAAGAACAGCCTCTCTTGATAAGCTTTCTCTCATAACCGCCCATATGCCATGAGTTCCATGTGAAATGCTCGCCGGCATCCTCACGCTCGAAAATGGCAAGTGGCTTAAGTAAAATACCACCACGTACATTGACATCCTTAAGTTCATCAGTTCTTCTGGCAAGTGCCTTGTCGAGTGCATCAGGTGTGCCTGTGCACCAACCGTAGTCAACCCAGTCGCCTGATTTGACAATCTTTACTGCCTCATCTGCTGAGACAAGTTTCTGCTTGTACTCTTCTAAAAAGCTCATAAAATCCTCCTTAGATACCTAAAATGATAGTAGCAAAATGCTACGTTAAAAAAATAACAAACCCTATGATCTCTATATTATCACTTTAGAGAGGATTTTACAAGTTGGTAAATGCTGGTGGAGACTTTTATATGACAGCCTCTGCTAGTCACCATCCGGAAGCATCCATTCCTCAGCCTGCTTTTGGTAATCGGCCGCCTGGCTGCGCAGTGAATCAATCAGCTCCTTATCGCCTTTAAATACATTCCTTGATTTAGGAGGAAGCGAATCAAGCTTTTTCTGCTTCTCATCAGCCCATCTTGAGTAGCACTCAGACAGGGCATGAAGCGCCTTGCCACCGCCGCACTCCACATCGAGTACCGGCTTTGTCTCGAAGGCAGCGTTGTAATACCACAGGCTTGCCTCCTCATAGTCTGCCTTGTCGAAATAGTACGCACCGAGCTCACAGCACACCTCGCTGCAGCCATCAACTGCTACATTTTTTAGGGCAACAGAAAAAAATTTGTCATAGTCGCCATTCATGCGATAGTAGCGTGATAGCACGCAGGTGGATTCGATGTCGGGGCTGTTGCGGTATTCACCCTGAAAATATGGCAGGGCATTGGTAAAATCCTCGGGACTTCCGCATTTTAAAAGCTCCTTGGCATACATAGTCGCTATACTTTTTGGCAGGGTGCCGTTTTTTTCAAAGGAGCGCTTGAATATGGTAAAATCACGTTTGCCGTGAGAGCCCTGCGGCAGATGTTGTATACAGATATCGCTGTCATAGACTACAGGCTCTAAGCGAACCGTTTCATGCACCGGATTAATCCATGTAAACGTGCGAAGTCTCTTGAACAGCTTCGGGCGGTACTCTGAGGATGAATTTTGCACTGTGTTGAATTTGCTTGGAGTAATGTATTTCATCTGGACAATCTCAATTTCCGGCAGCAGCGCAGCCTTAAGCATCATGAAACGCCTGCGGTTGGTATCGTCGAGCACCTCGTCGGCATCAGGTGCATATATGTATTCCTGCGTAGCCTTGGAAAACGAAAAATTCCTGGCCGCAGCAAAATCATCGCACCATGAGAAATCATAGATTTTGTCCGTATACCGTGCAGCTATCTCCTTTGTGCTGTCCGTCGAGCCGGTGTCCACTATGATGATTTCATCCATCAGCCCTTTGAGACTGTTCAGGCATCGTTCGAGCACCTCTTCTTCATTTTTTACTATCATGCATAAGCTAATTGTAATCATATTTATCTCCATTTACCGGTCGGATGTTATAATTGTCTTTGTAACTATTCAGAACCACCCCCCACACATTATTATAATATATATCGGCATGTTTTGCAGAAATATTTGTGTATTGTAAATATTGCCGGGATTTCATATAATTGAAATGAAATGTCGACAGATAAACTTATTTCTAAAGGCTATAGAATTTCAGATAAACTATATAATCAGATTTTAGCAAGGAATAATGAAGTAAATTAGAAGAGGAACAAACATGGAAAATCATACAATTGTAACACTGAAAAAAGGCGAAGGACGCACTATAAAGGCAGGCGGCGCATGGATTTTTGACAATGAAATAGACACAATCACAGGCACCTTTACGAACGGAGATATTGTTGTGGTACACGATTTTGACGGATATCCGATGGGGCGCGGCTTCATAAACCAGAATTCAAAAATCCGTATCAGAATGATGACAAGAAAAGCAGACCAGCTGATTGATGACAATTTCCTCAGGATGAGAGTGCAAAATGCCTGGGATTATCGCAAGCAGGTGATGGCAGGAGGCAATGACAATGTGCCTGATTTAAACTGCTGTCGTGTGATATTTGGCGAGGCTGATTTCCTGCCGGGTATCACAGTGGACAAGTACGCTGATGTGCTTGTGGTGGAGTGCCTTGCACTTGGAATGGAGCAGTTTAAGGTGAAAATCGTTGAACTGTTAAAGGAAGTGCTGGCGGCGGACGGAATAAATATTCGTGGAGTATACGAGCGCAGTGATGCAAATGAGCGCAAAAAAGAAGGTCTTCCTAAGGTAAAAGGCTTTATAGGAGCCGAGTTTGACACAAATGTGGAGATAGTAGAAAACGCAGTTCACTATATGGTCGATGTGGAAAATGGACAGAAAACAGGCTTCTTCTTAGACCAGAAGTATAACAGGCTTGCTATGCAGCGTATCTGCAAGGGGAAAAGAGTGCTCGACTGCTTCACGCACATGGGTACATTTGCCCTCAATGCAGGAATTGCGGGCGCAAGTGAGGTCACAGGACTTGATATATCAGAGTATGCGGTTAAGCAGGCTACAGAAAATGCGAAGAGAAATAATCTCTCAGACACAGTGAAGTTTCGCGTGGCAAATGTGCTGGATGAGCTGCCACGGCTCGCTGCAGATGGTGAAAAATATGATGTAGTCATTCTGGATCCTCCGGCATTTACAAAGTCGCGTGAGGCTACCAAAAATGCGATAAAGGGCTACCGCGAGATTAACATGAAGGGACTTAAGCTTGTTAAGGATGGTGGATTTCTGGCTACCTGCTCATGCTCTCATTTCATGACGCAGGAGCTTCTTGCCAAAACGGTCAAGGAAGCAGCAAAGGCCACTCACAAGAGGCTGCGCCAGGTGGAGTTCCGCACACAGGGACCGGATCATCCGATACTGTGGGCCAACTCAGCTAATGTACCGGAGTCGTATTATCTTAAGTTTTTCATTTTCCAGGTCGTTGATGAGAAGTAGATGACAGAAAGTGGCGAAAATGCTTGATTTACAAGGGCTGGGAAGTATTTAGTGATTAGCTTGCAAACCTTGTAAAGTATCGCAAAATATCGTATCACAGTGTTATAAAGTGGTAAGAAAAATGGTAAGTCTGAGTGGCAAGCACCTGAAATGTAATGGGGGTAAATTGGAATGACAATGACACCGGAGAAGGTTATGTGTTCGCTTTTCATAATACGGAAATTTGTAGTATAGATGTAGCGTTTTGTGGTATACTATAGAAGAACAAATACCTTTCTGTGAAAGAGAAAGGGGAAAGGATACGTGTATGACAGTTGATAGAAGAGTAAGCAGTATTGAATCCAGCTTCAAAATGGAAAGCATGCCATTTGATACAGAATGTCGTCAAAGAGTAAGAAATGTCTTAACCAAGAAAGTTTCTGCTGCAGATGCAATTTCAGAATTAAATAAGAAATACAGAGTATCCAAGAAGCAGGTTGAAGGATCAAGAGTATGATTATTTCTATGAGGATGAACAGGATGCCAAGTACTGTTATCCGGGAACAAATGTATTAAAGAATAAACTGGATATAAGAGATTTAGATACATTGCATGAGGCTGAAAGAGATTATTCAGCGGTGCGTCAGGCAGAACTTGTAGGTCAAGGCGTTACTGGAGATTTCTCTTTTAAGCATATTTGTTCTATACATAAGCATTTATTCAGTGATGTATATTCTTGGGCGGGCAAGACGAGAACGGTTGATATTTCCAAAGGAACCGTTTTCTGTTTGGTGCAGTTTATCGAAAGCCAGTTTGATGATTTGTATCGTAAGCTGAAAAAGGAAAATTTCTTAGCTGACATAACCGATAAGGAAGAAATGAGCGAGAGACTAGCCTATTACCTGGGTGAGATTAATATGATCCATCCGTTTAGAGAAGGCAATGGAAGGACTCAGAGAATAGACATTGAGCAGTTATGCTTGAACAATGGTAGATTTGAAATTGATTTTACCGATGTTTCAAAAGAAGAGATGATAGCCGCCAGTGTCAGATCGGCAAATGCCAGCAACGATATGTTGGAAGAACTGATTAGTAGTTGTCTTGTTGAAAAATAGTTTTAGAGAATAATGTTCCGCTTTGTGCTATGATGAAGCATTGGTGCTTCCAAGCAACTATGCTGTTATGGATGAAGAGGAAATGATGCTATTTGGTATGTCACGGACATATATAGTAATTTGCTTTTAGATTATGTAGTATTGATTAAACGTATTTGAAAAGTATAATGTGAAAATTATTATAAGGGTGAAATTATGCTGAAAAAAAATAAGAATTCTAAATTAAAAAAGTGGATAGAATTTTGGTGTGTATGTGCGATTATAGGATGTATAAGTGGATTTACGTGGTCGGATAATATGGTTATGAATATAATTGTAATTATAATTAGTGCATTAATATTGGCTATAATAAGAGTTGTATTAATATTCTATTCAAATTCAGGGTCAATCATTTTTCTTATGGGTTTAGCCCCAAATGTTTTAGGTTATCGCCATCCTGCCGCCATCCTTGACAGGTCAAAAAATAAATGCTGTGGGTTAATCACCGACGGC
>NZ_JBQKGQ010000026.1:0-30378 GCF_052118705.1 Agathobacter sp. LCP21S3_B2
TCGGTACTCGATACTACGATATTCATCACCCTCGGCTCTGTTTTAGAGGTAATAAAAATACGTCAAAGCCTTGAAAAATCTACATTTTAGGCTTGACAGAATAGGAAGGAAAGCACATGGAAACATGGTATTACGAGGTAGTGTCCATAGACGGAGACTATGCAAATCTAAAGAGATGCGATATTGAATCAGACGATCTGAAGCTTGTGGCAAGGGCACTGCTCCCACCAGAAATCATGGAGGGAAGCAGACTCAAATACGAGCTGATGCAGTATGAGATAATTCAGTAACTATTCAGAACCGCTGAGAACAAAAAACTGATACAGTTACAAACATAATTGTCTTGAATTAGGAGATATTAAGAATGCAGCAGAAATCTACGCAAAAAATACTGCTATTTGGTGTAGCAGCTCAAAAAGTGGAAAAAATAAAAGCCCTGTGCAAAAATCTTGGGATATCGGTGCAACAGGTGGAAAAATCAGATTACGGACAGAAGCTCGGTGCCATAGCCGGAATAACCGGATTCAAAAAGGATGGTTCAAGGTATAGCGGAGCCGATTTCCCGGCGGAGCTTTTGGTCTTTTCAGGTATTAATTCATCACAAATGGATATCTTTCTGGCGGAATATAAGAAGGCGGGGATTGAACCAATCGGATGTAAGGCTGTCGTTACACAGGATAATGTATTTTGGAGTGCCGATAAGCTGTTTCGGGAGATATTCAGAGAGCACTTGTTTATGAGCAGGTAAATGAAAAAAGGCAATCACATAAAAAGTTTGTGATTGCCTAATTTTTTTAGCATTTATTGTTTCAGGGTTATGATTGTATGGAAAGTACCGGAATCATTATCATAATACATTTGCAAATTTCCGTGATATTGTTTCACGACTTTTTTAATACTCTTGATTCCGAAGCCATGTCTGCCCTTATTTGCTTTATGGGATACAGGAAGTCCATCCTGATCATACACAGGGGTGCTTCGGCAGGAATTTATGAGTATGATAATAATAAAAGGTGAATTTTCCTTTTTTTCTACGGTAAGCTCAATAAAAGAATCAGGGATGTTATCTGCTGATTCCAATGCATTATCCAATAAGTTACAGAATAACGATGTCAAATCGTGCTGGTAAATATTTTGAACAGTATCACTTCTGATATCAGTATGAAAAACAATGTGCTTCTCGTTGCATTGTCGCTGATAGCGGCAGAGAATTGCATTCAGCATTTCATTATCGCAGATTTTTGAGGTTTCTTTTAAGTCAGAAGATTCCAAAAGCTGTTGTATATAAGCATTTATTTTATCAGAATCATTTTTTTCATTGAGTAATTTGATAGATTGAAGATGTTTTTTTATATCATGGATCAGAATACTTTGATTTTCACTTTGCGAAAGTATCATTTCATAGTATTGGGCAAAATCCGATTCTTTCTGGAGCAACAACTGCATATCGGTATATTCCTGTGATTTTTTCTGATTATATTGGTAGATGCCGAATACAAGCAGATTGACCATCAGCAGAAAAACAGCACAGATTGTTACCAAAAAATCAACAGGTGGGGCAAAGGCTGATGTTTCACCAATAGCAAGAAAAGTAAATATAATAAAAACAGACGAAACCGGAATTAGCATTAAAAGAAGTCCCGAGCGATCGTACTGTTCATGATTTATATTTTTTCCTTTGAACAGATGAATTAATAAATAGATGACAGCAAAAAATAAAATCTTGCTAAAAACCGTATAAAAAATAATTCCGGCATCTGCTTCTAAGAGAAAATGCGGAAAGAATCTTGACATAATTCCGAAAACTGCAAGTTCAGATATTCCCATAATCGCTGTAAGTATAGCGGAATGGAAGAGTGCCAATAACAACTTGAGCTTAAACAACATATAAAGAAAAATAGTGTTAATCACAAAAAAGCTGATAATATTAAGCCCTGTTTGTCCTAGCAGGGAAATAAGAAACAATATAGCATAAAAAGCACTCAATAGAGCCAGTTTTATTTTATTGCTATAAGAAGAAGTAAAAAGGCTGGAGGCGTATTGCCATAATATAACTGCTTCTGTAAAAAAGCTAAAAAAAAGTAAAATGATATGTTCCATCTATTTTTACCTCATACTTTCCAGATATAGTAGATAAGTATTTTTAAAGGAACTGTACTTCCTGCGTGTCAGGTAGGCGGTAATCTGCTGATTCGATAAATGTATGGTGGAATGATCGAAATCCACAATATGTTCAAAATTAACAATAAAGCTCCTGTGTGTTTGGAAAAAGCTGTTTTTTGGGAGCTGTTCCAGCCAGTAGTCCATATTATGAATGGAGTCAAAATCCTGCCGGGCAGTATGTACAATTACTTTTCGTCCCTGTGCTTCTATGGCAATGATTTGAGAAGCGGGAAACGAATACACCCCCTGTTTAGTTTCAACAGGAATTTTGGTAGTAATGGAATTGTAATATGTTAAGGCATCTTTCATATTTCGGAAAAAACGCTGTTTGTCCAAAGGCTTTGAAAGATAGCGGAATACATGAAAACGCATTGCCTCATCCAAATATTCGGAATAAGAGGTAACAACAAAAATTATGACATTTTTATTTGCTTTTTTTAATTCATTTCCTACGAAAATCCCATTCATACCGGGCATCTCAATATCCAGAAAAACAATATCTTTTTCGTTTTTATCAGCCAATAAAGATTCGCCACTGGTAAAGGAAACTAATTCGGGACATTTTAAATGGTTTGATTCAAAGTAGGATTCAATATATTTCTGTAATTGTTCTATTATCAGAGTATCGTCATCACAAATTAAAATACGCATTTTTGCACCTGGCTTTCTAATGAATGTATATATACATACATCTTATCATATAGAATTTCCAAATGCAAAAAATGCGTATGAAAAGACATTTTAATTACAATTTTGGTTCATTATGTGTTTTGTTATTTCGTTTTACAAGCAGTTCGATAAAGTCTCCGGCAAGTTCTATGTCGGATTGATTACATAACCGTAGTTTATCAATAATATCCTGTGGAATATTATAAGCATGCATGCTGCCGAGCAGAAGGTAGTCTGGTGTAACATTGAGTAGATTACAAATCCGGATGAAAATATCCAGACTTGGTTTTTGCCTTCCGTTTTCGATTGATGACATATGGTTATTGGATATATTTAATTTTTCGGCAAGTTCTGCCTGTTTTATTCGTAATTCTTTTCTGCGTATTTTGATGCGGTTTCCCATACCTTCATATTGAAATTCTATTTATTCCACCTTCTTTCAGTAGAATTTTACCAATAGAACTAAATAAAAAGAAGAATGTAACAAAGAACTATTCTGTTACATATTGAATAAAGTGTAATTTATATATAAATAATTCTGTATCACATATTATTTTACGCGGAAAATAGGAAGATTATTCCAAAATTGAAGAGAATCATTCCGTTCATTCCGTAGGGGTCGTTTATTTGATTAAAGTGGTATATGATTGTTTATGTGAAAATCAATGACAATCTTTAGGAGAGAGGACATTATGAAGAAACGGGTAACTAAATCGGTTGCAAAAGGGATTAAAGCAGCATTAGATGTTGTGTTACAGACGGAAGCCAACACAGCTTCATGTGCGATTATGTATCAGCCAAAAGCACCGAAAGAATTAATGAAATACAGGAGAAACAAGTAATGGAAAAATGCACAGATACAGTAGTTGATTGGATGATCCGGTGTAATGTGATAAATGAAGCAGATAAGGAACTATACAAGTATGCATTACATAGCTTGCTGCTATTGGTATCACCACTTATCCTAGCTGGAGGTATTGGCTTTGGGTTGGGAAGCGTAAAACACGGAGTTGCTCTTATTTTTCCGTTTATGTTTCTGAGAAAATTTAGCGGTGGTTATCATGCAAAAAAATTGCACACTTGTATTATGGGGTCTGGTTTTCTACTGTTTTTGTGCATAATGGTATCAATGCATATGCAATGCGATTGGAAGTTGGCAATAGCTACAGGTATTGCATCTGTGAGCCTGATTGCATTTAGTCCAATAGACAGTGAAAACAGAAGACTTGATACTGACGAGAAAAGGACATATAAAAAAATAACAGTATTTTGTGTGATATTTTTCGGACTGTTAGATATAGTTTTATTCTTGTTAGGAAAGTACATCTATACAATCTGTTTTTCTGTTGGAATATTATTGACAGCAGGTTTACAAGCACCTTACATCGTAAAGAAAATGCGTAAATCGACCAAAAATGGACTGTAAATGTCGTTTGGTGCAATAGGGGTTGAAATCATGGCAAAAATAAAGATAATGAGAGTTGTCATTGGTTTCACAAAAAAAGAAAAAAGGAAAAGAGGTAATAATCATGTTAAAAAAGAAATTAGTTCAGGTAACAGCAGCAGCAATGGCAGCAACCATGTTATTCTCAGTACCGGCAATGGCAAAGAAAAATTTCTTTTCATTTAACGTAAAAACTTCAGTTAATGACGGAGAAGCTTTTTCAGCTGGTAATCCTAAAAATGATGCGGAAAGACAAGCTTACGTTGTAACTCAGGACAGTAACATCATAAGCACAGATGCGTTTTATTATGCCGTATTTAACTATCCGAAAGATACAGCTCGGTATCAGTATGCTTATCATACAAAAATGAGTTCAAGAACTGGCACAGTTCATCCACAGTATTATAAATCAGTTACTGCAGGGCAGACAATGTATTTACAGGCAGATACGGACAAATATATCGTTTGGGCAGATGGATACTGGTTCTCATAATAATGGATTACATGTGCAGCAAAATATCATTTAACAAGCAATCGTACAATAATTATGTAGCATAATTGCATAAACAAGGGGGAAACAAAATTTTTAAATTGGTTTTCCCCTTTAATTGAAAGGAGAAGAGGATTAGTGAAAAAGAAAATAAGAAAAATTGGGATGTTAAGTAGTATAGCATTGATGATATGTTTGGGGGTGACCGGATGTTATCCGGACGGAAAAGTATCATTGGAAGAAAAAAAAGAAACAGATAGTAACCAGATTAATATTGATGAAAATGCTTCGCATATTGAAGGCAAATTGGATGAGGGATTATTTGTGAATGCCCAAACAGACATAAAATCTGATGCGGATTGGCATGATAATAATGTGATTTTAAAAAGCTGGGATGTAGACAAAGTGAGTAATGTTTTTGGAAATGGAAGAAATATTTCTGAAAATAAAACCATGCCTAATATGCATAATGATAATTTGAATGATAATTATATATATTGGGATGACGGAAGTTCGATTGTTATACAGAACGGCAATTTACAATATAATACGAAAACAGAATTAGAGTACTCATATTTAGGATATTTATATGGAACCATGCCATATCTTACAGATGAAACTACAGAAAAATTTCCTGAAACAGAGATTTCAGGTATTGATAAAGAAGCGGCTATTGAACAGGTGAAAAGTATTCTGGATGAAATTGGTGTAGAAGTTTCTAAACCCAGAGTGTATTCTCTGACATATGAGAAGTTGGAAGAAAATACTGATTATTCACAAACTGATCCAAATGGAAATGCACCTCATCAGTGGACAAAGGAAGATGCGGCGTATGCCATAGTCTTTAAAGGCACAATAGATACGCTGCCGATAACGGAAGTTGGATATAGAAGTGGACCGGCTGCAGGAGAAAGGATTGTGGGAATTGTGGGAAAACAAGGACTCATAGCTTTTCATGCACTTAATATATATGAACTCGAAACAGAAAATGAACTTTCAGATGAAATATTGACCACACAAACAGTTTTGGAAAATATCCAACAAAAGTTCAGAAATATTATGATTACTGATAAAGTTGAAATCGAAAAAATTAATTTAGAGTATGTTCCGGTATTAAAAAATGTTGAAAAAGGGGAGTATGAGTTAAAACCTATGTTTGTATGTATGGCAAGGCAAAATATTGAACATTCGACAGATAAGGAAGACAATGGTCTGATAGGAGACAGCAGTATTTTTCCAATAATTTTTGACGCTCAAACCGGAATGGAAATTCAGATAGGAGGTACATATTGATTCTACAACAATTGAAAGCAGATTACAAAAGAATATTCAGTTCACCTAAAATGTATTTATCAATATTAGGAGTTGTGCTTTTGTGTTATATAAGTACAGAAAAATATATACATGGCAGTGTAGATATATATTACATATTGGATATTTTAATTGGGTTGAGCGTTTTCAAAAAATTGATAATTATTTTTTCGGCGCTGCCTTGTGTGACAGGTTTTTATGACGATTGGAAACATCAATATATAAAAAATATAGTCATTCGAACGGGAAGAAGAAATTATATTATATCCAAAATCGTGGTGTGCGTATCAATTTCTTTTCTGGTAGTTTTCTTGGGAATTTTGATTTTCATAGGTCTATTAATTGGTATGGGATTCGATTATAGCGGAATAAACGGAATGGGTTTAGATGAGAATATGCCATATGGCATTTTTCTATATCAAAAGCCATTTTTATATGTATGTTGTATCGTCAGTATTTATGCAGCATCAATGGCAGTTTGGGTAATGAGTGGATTAATGATTTCATCATATATTCCTAATAGTTTTGTTGCAATATGTTCACCGCTCATTTTTAGTTATTTATTAGAAGAGATAACGGGTCTTTTACCGCCATATTTTAATATGTATCTGTTGGCGAAAGCAAGTAATGTATTGGGGAAAAATGCAACGTATAGCTATTTGTATACGATATTCATATTTACAGTACTTATATTAGGCCAGGGTTTGATTTTCGCAAAACGGGTAAAAAGGAGGTTAGGGAATGAAATCAGTTAAAATTTCTTTGATTGTTGCAATACAAAATATTAGAAAATGGAGAACAAATTATCGGATTTGGATATTAGTGATATTAACTATGATATTTGTTCAATGTTATACAAAGGAGATTTCAACAAATGCATTGGCTATGGGGATGAAAAGCTCACCTTGGCTATATCCATTTTTGTATACAGATCGCTATATACGAATCCTTTTTATGTTGCCGTTGATATTTATATATTGTGACGCTCCTTTTATAGATAAGAATCAGATATATATATTAATGAGATGTAAGAGAAAATTATGGAGCATTGGTCAAATTATTTATATTTTTATGACATCAGCAATGTATTTTTCTTTAATAGCAGCTATGACGATTGTGCTAAATATAAGAAACATAGAGTACATGAATGACTGGGGAAAGGTATTAGGTACATTGGCTTTTTCAAATGTTCCGTTGGTAAAAGGGACTGCAGTAACAATAAGTACTTATATTTTAACATATTTTACACCTACTCAAGCGATGTTCTTCACTTGGTTATTATCTGTTTTGTGCGGAGGAATTTTAGGCTTAATTATATATGGGTGCAATGTTATTTCAAAGTCAAAAGTTGTTGGAATAGTAGCTTCAGGATTTTTGGTTATCTTGAGTGCGGCAGTTTCAGGAAATGAAATGGCACAGTGGTTTTCGCCAGTCTCGTGGACAACATTAAATAAATTAGATGTGGGAAAATTGACACAATATCCTACATTTACTTATGTGATGGTTGTTTATATGACAGCGATTATTATTTTAAGTGTATGGATTATAAAAGTAATCGAAAAAAAGGATGTCGGAGTAATGATACGGGAGGTATAAACATGGAGAAGCTGATACAGATAAAGAATCTGACAAAATGTTTTGGAGAGACGAAGGTATTAGATAAGATAAATGTGAATTTCGATAGAGGACATATTTACGGAATCATTGGTAGAAATGGTTCAGGAAAATCTATGTTAATGAAATGTATATGTGGATTGGTTGTACCTACTTCAGGTGAAATAATAATAGATAATAAAAAATTAGGTACAGATATTGATTTGCCGGAAAATTTAGCAGGAATTATAGAAGAACCGGGATTTTTGGAAAACTATAGTGCATATAAGAATTTACAGTTTTTATCTATGATTAAAAATAAAATAGGGAAAGAAGAAATTATACAAACGTTAAAGAGCGTAAGACTTGATCCATACAGTAAATTACATGTTGGTAAATATTCTATGGGAATGAAACAAAGACTGGGAATAGCACAGGCAATTATGGAAAAACCAGAAATTTTAATTTTGGATGAACCAATGAACGGTTTGGATAACGATGGAGTTATGGAAATGAGAAAACTCTTTATTAACTTACGAGAAGAAGGAACAATGATTATAATTGCAAGCCATAATAAAGAAGATATAGAAGTGTTATGTGATGAAGTTTTTGAAATGGAGAAAGGTAAGCTTACACCTGTACAACACTAAGAGAGGACACAGCAAATGAGTGACAGAGGATCCATATCTGGAAACGAGGGAAAAGGAAGACTGCGATCGGAGGAGGGTGCTGAGACCCCTCCTTTTTTCATATATAGAGTGCTGAGATACAAAGGAGGAGCAATGTCAAAACCTTTTTTATCATATATTGTATAATGAATATTTATTGACACTCCTTTTTAGCAGATATATCATAAAGACTAAGAAATTTTGTAAATGAGAAAAGATAATCTTCAAAAACATTTACGCTTTAAGGAGTGATATTATACATGACGATTAAAAATAATAAATTGGTTATGGTCTTAGAAGACGATACAGATTTAGCAGAGGGAATAGAATTATCTTTACAAAGTGATGAACTGAATTTTGTAATATGTGAAACAATAGCAGAAGCAAGAAAAGCCCTTGAGCATTATTCTTTTGATTTGCTTATATTTGACATCAATCTTCCAGACGGTAATGGACTGGAATTTTGTCGAGAATTAAAACGGAAAATACAAATTCCGATTGCTTTACTAACTGCAAAAGGTATGGAAATGGATATAGTTAAAGGGTTAGAAAGCGGTGCTGATGATTATATTACTAAGCCGTTTAGTTTAATGGTTCTTCGAGCCAGAATTAGAATGTTACTTAGGAGAAATACAGCGACAAGTGAACAAGAATATAAAAATTCTGTGTTTCTTTTTCGTTTTGAAACAATGGAATTTTATAAAAATGGGGTACAGATAGAATTGAGTAAAACAGAACAGCGAATTTTGTATTTACTGATTTCAAATCCGAATAGAATCTTAACAAGGGAACGATTGCTTGAATGGGTATGGCCAGAGGGAACAGAGTATGTTGAAGATAATGCTCTTTCGGTTGGAATACGACGATTAAGGGATAAACTTGAGGATGATTCTTCTAATCCGACTTATATAAAAACTGTTTACGGAAAAGGCTATGTATGGGAGAGTATATAAATGGATATTTACATTCTTGTATTTATTGGTATCGTAGGTCTGAATATCATTTTTTTAGGCTTGGTAATTTACTGGTATAGAAATAAGATGTTATCTCAGTATAATAACTTTTTGAATAAAGCCGATGAAATACTCGGCGGAAAACAAATAGATATGATATATGATGAGTCCTTAGATTCGGCTATTTCTGAAAGGCTAAACCGTATTGTTGAAATTTCAAATATGCAAAAAGAAGTTGCTGAGCAGGAACGTAATACTATAAAATCATTACTCTCTAACATTAGTCATCAGATACGAACTCCTCTTGCAAATATTACTTTATATGCAGGATTGTTAAAAGAGGAATTGAATGAATCAACATCATTTCGATTGGCAGATAAAATTGAAAATAATGCTGAAAAATTAGAATTTTTTATGAAAGAATTGATGAAATCTTCGTATGCAGAACAGGAAATTATTTCTGTCAATCCTAAGATAATTGAATTAGACAAGATAATTAAAAAAAGTTGTCAATCGGTAGAATTGGACGCAATGAAGAAAAACATTTGTATTCGTTCTGAAAATAATGATTATAAAGTATTTGCTGACCAGAAATGGACAGAGGAAGTTTTTACGAATATTATTGAAAATGCAATAAAATATTCACCCAATAGTACAGAAATAACGATTAAGTCTATTTTATATGAATCATTTGTATGTGTAAAAATTATAGATAATGGTATAGGCATACCAGAGCAAGAGCAAGGAAAAGTATTTCAAAGATTTTACAGAGGAACAAATGTAACAGATAAGCAAGGCTTTGGAATTGGGTTATATTTGGCTAGAGAAGTTTTAAAAAAACAACAAGGATATATAAAGATAAAATCCAAATTGAATAAAGGAACTACCGTTGAAGTTTTCTTATCCCGTATTGATTTTTAATCAAGACTTTTTTCTCAATCTTTAATTGTGTCAAAGTTGTCACTTTTGAGAAAGATTTGAGAAAGAAGTCTTTGTTATTATTAGTTCAAACAGAGAGAAAGCTTCCTGTATACTTTAAATAGGTCAAGAGATTGACACAGAAAAATACCTCAAGTAAATTTAGATTATTACTGACCTGCCAATTGGTAAAATCTAAAGAATACAAGAGGTATCTAAAATGAATGTTAAAGGCACAAAGAAGAAAAATCAAGTAGTAACAGCAAATATTTTTGAACAGCAGGAGCTTTGGAAAAAAGCGGAGGTGATCAAGGAAAATCTCACAGCTTCAACCTGGCGTGAGTTGGAGACCAATGGTAAGTTTGATAAAAATGAAAAACTCTCCTTTATCAGTGATGACATGCTTATCTTAGGATGCGATGTAGGCAGTGAAACACACTATATGAGAGCAATCGATACCAGAGGAAGGGAACTCAGTAAGTCCGCATTTCCGTTCAGCAATGATTCTGAGGGATTCCAAAGTGCAAAGGAATGGGCAGTAAAAATAGCTGCAGAACATAATAAGAGTCAGATAGTCCTGGGTTTAGAGCCAACCGGTCACTACTGGTTCTGCCTTGCCACATGGATGATTTCAAATGGAATCAGTGTTGTTCAGGTAAACCCTTATGCTGTGAAACAGACAAAGGAGGTTGAAGATAACAGCCAGCTGAAGGATGACAGGAAGGATCCGAAACTGATAGCAAATCTTGTCAAGGATGGCAACTTCGGTATGCCATACCTTCCGGAAAAACTCTATGCGGAGCTTCGCAGGTTATCCATGTTCAGAGATCAGCTGAATGAGGACAGAATCCGGACAATCAACCGGATGCACAGAGAAATGAAAATATATTTCCCGGAGTATAAGGATGCATTGGGAAAAGTCGATGGTACATTCAGTCTGGAACTGCTGAAACAGGCACCATTCCCGGATGATCTGATAGCACTTGGTGAAGATGGAATAAGAAAAATCTGGCATGAAGCTAAGCTCAGAGGACGCGGCTATAGCAGAGCTGGAGAAATCTTACAGTATGCGAAAGCAAGTGTTGGGATTAAGGATGGAGCCATTGCAGGCAAGACAGCTGTAAAGTGGTTTGTACAGAAAGTCCTGGAACTGGATGATGAACTTGCTGTTATAGAGAATCAGATTAACCAGAAATGTCAGGAAATACCGCATGCCTGCAACATTCTGGAGATTTCAGGAATCGGAGAAAACACGCTTTCCGGAATCCTTGCAGAGATGGGAGATATTTCGAGATTTGATGATGTTAAGGAAATACAAAAATTAAGTGGATTAGGTCTTGTAGCATGCAGCTCAGGAAAGCATAAAGGAGAAACCAAAATCAGTCACAGAGGACGCAAACGACTCAGATATTGGTTATTCCAGGCGGCAAAGTCAGCAGTGGCACATGCGGAGGAATTCAAAGAACTCCATATGTACTATACGACGAGAGCCAATAATCCGCTTAAAAAGATGCAGTCATTGATTGTGATAGCCTGCAAGCTTCTGAGGATAATCTACACGATACTGAAGAAAGGCACGGCCTATGATCCGAAGAAGATGTTGATGGACATCAGACGGCCGGAAAAGAAGGAAGCGATTGCAGCATAAGACAATCGACAGCATTATTTATTCCAGAGCCTTGCCGGGTTCCGGATGATTCCGAAATCGGGCAGGGTTCTGGAAAGAAACCCGATAACGATGGAGTGCAACAGGCACTGCATCAGCACAATGACCAGCAGGTAACGAAACAGGGTGATGCGTCCACGGAATATCCGTACCCTGTGGAATGGGCAGGTCAGTAAAATCAAAACACAAACAAGAGCTGTAGCTTGCAGTAGTTTCCTCCGTAGGGCATGACCCTGTTAGAAAGCTTAGCGAGCACTCGGTGTATGAGCAGGTGGGACGAAGGAAGTTGGGACACGATCCCTTTAGACACGGAAGGTTCACCATCATAGTTAACAGAGGATTTATAGCCTTTATAAAGCAAGACAATGGGACGCTTTATAAACTGCACCCTCTTTTGACTGTTCAGTACAAGATACAATGACTGTCATACACTTTTGGCTCTGTTTTACGAGGTAAATATTTAAAGAAAAGCCTGAAAAATCAATGATTTAGGGCTTGACATTATAGGAAGGAAGATGAAGAATGAATATTTTATCAGTTAGAAACTTAAAAAAATATTATAATACGGGAGAGAATACTGTAAAAGCATTGGACGGTATAGATTTAGATATTTGTAAAGGAGAATTTTTAGCTGTTGTGGGGACTTCTGGAAGTGGAAAATCTACTTTGCTACATATGTTTGGTGGCTTGGATAATCCAACTTCTGGAGAAGTTATTATTGACGGAAGAAATATATCGGGATTATCTCGTGATGAGCTAACTGTTTATCGAAGAAGAAAAATAGGTTTTGTATTTCAAAACTATAATCTTTTACCACTTATGAATGTATATGAAAATATTGTGCTTCCTATCAAGCTGGACGGTATAAAACCAGATAATGATTATATTGAAGAAATTCTTAAATTATTAAAATTAGAAGATAAAAAATATTTTATGCCAAATCAATTATCTGGCGGACAACAACAGCGTGTAGCATTAGCAAGAGCTTTGGCAATTAAACCTGCTATTATTCTTGCGGACGAACCAACGGGAAATCTTGATAGCCGAACAAGTCAGGATGTTTTAGGCTTGATAAAAATTTCGAGTCAAAATCTGGCTCAAACGATTGTAATGATTACTCACAATGAAGAGATTGCTCAAATGGCAGATAGAATTATCCGCATAGAAGATGGGAAAATTGTGAAAGGCGGTGAGTAAAAATGCTCAAAGTCAATAACAAAAAAGTAATTCAAGACCTTGCAAAAACAACATATAAGGCAAATAAAAAAAGAAATTTATTAACTATAGTAGCTATTTTTTTGACAACATTTTTACTTTGCACCGTAATATCTGTTGGATTAAGTTATTGGGATACAGTTTCTTTAAGACAACAAAGAATGCAGGGGATAGATTATGATATTGAACTGACAGAACCGAGAGATGACCAAGTATCTACCATACGAAAAATGGATAATGTGAGATATGCAGGGCTTAGTGTGAAATGTGGAATTGCATTAAAATATCAAGATAAAGAATTAGACAAGATAAAATTTTATTGGTTAGATGATACTTGCTGGAAACAACAGACGATTCCAGCATTGGACTATTATGAAGGCAATTATCCAGTCAAGGAAAATGAAATTATGCTTTCCCAAAGTGCATTACGTTCTATGGGAATTGAAAATCCTAAAGTGGGTATGGAATTGCCTTTCATATATCAAACTTTAGCAGAAAACAGCGAGAATAACGATACAGCAAAAACATTTATTTTAAGCGGTTGGTTTTTGGATTATACAGGCGTAGATAAGGGGGATGTTTCAGATAAATTTTATCAATCAACTGGAGTTTTGCAGACTGATTTGACGGAGGGATCATTAAAAATCTCATTAAAAAATCCTCTATATTCCGAAAAGGATATTATGGAAATGCAAAATCAAATCAACTTATCTGGAAATCAAATTATTGAAGCTGATTATGATACAATTTCTAACTTTATCAAGACTATGATGGGGTTATTGATATTATTAGTTTTAGTTTTCATGAGTGGATATTTGTTTATTTATAATACATTGTATATTTCCGTAAATCGAGATATACGGTATTTTGGACAGCTTAAAACAATTGGGACAACATCTGTTCAGATTAGAAAAATGATATATAAGCAAATGTTGTGGAATGCAATGATAGGAATACCATTAGGGCTGGTTTGTTCGTCAATCGTTGGAAAAATTATTATTCCTCAACTATTACACTCTTTAAATCCAACGATTGCAATAAGTGAGGTTGGAACTATCTCCCTTTGGGTATTTATAATTGCTACCATTTTTTCACTTACTACAACAATGATTAGTAGTCAAAAACCAGTGAAAATAGCAATGAATTGCTCTCCTATTGAAGCAATGAAATATATAGGAGCAACGTCTGTAAAAAACAAAAATAAAAAAAGAACAGGTGGAGATATTGGTTCTATGGTAAAAATGAATTTATTTCGAGACAAGAAACAATTCGTTGTTATCATGTGTTCTTTAAGTTTGGCGGTATCACTTTTCTTGATTATCAATGTTGTGATTTATGCTAATAATGCAAAAAATATTTTGAACCATTCTTATGATTATGATATAAGGCTTTTAAATCAGACATTACTTTCAGATAACGAGGAGCAAGTTTTCAATTCAGATTTTATTGAACAAATAAAATCTATAGATGGGGTAAAAGATGTACGAGTTTTAAAATCAGCAACAGCAGTTGTTCCATATCAAGAAAAGGTCTATGGAGAATATTACAAAGAATTGTATGTTTCCAGATATTCTCCTGGCAACTATGAAAAAGATATGGAGCTATATAAAAAACAGCCAGATTGCTCTTCTTTTACTTGCAGAGTTGTGGGGATTGATGAAGTGGAATTTGAAAAAATAAATAATTCTTTGCAAAATCCACTTGATAAAGAGAAATTTAAAAAAGGCGAGATTGCTTTTGTTTCTAAAACTTTTACACAAGGTGATAATGGAATTACAGGAAAAAAGGTTGAATTTTCAATTCCAACTGCTCTGAATCCGGATAAAAAAGAAATTATTGAAACAGGGGCAATTATAGATGATTACCCAGCGTATTATTCTGCTGGCTATACGCCCGATTTGATTGTTAGTGATGATTTTTTCGATGAAATCATGGGACAACCGTTAATAGAAATGATAAAAATTGATTATGATGAACCTTTTTCTAAAAATGTAGAATCATCTATTAAAAGTATTGTAGCGAACAATAAACTTATTTCTGCTGAATCAAAATTAGATAGTTATTTAGAAATGAAAAATTCAGAAAATCAAATTACTGTATTAGGTGGAAGTTTAGGAATCATTATTATGTTACTTGCTGTTTCAAATTATTTAAACATGATGTCGGAAAGCATACAAAATCGTTCTAAAGAATTTGCTATCTTAGAAAGTGTCGGTATGACAAGAAAACAGATTAAAAAAATGATAGTATTTGAAAGTTTAGGTTATTCTATTTTGTCGATTGTCATTGCACTGATTATTGGTTTACCTGCATGTTATTATGTATTTACAAACTTTAATATCTATGGGATTCCATTTGTATTTCCGGTAATCAAGACGTTGCTTTTATTTATTGCGATTATCATAGTTTGCGTAGTAACATCACTATTCGTTTTTTCTAAATCAAAAAGTGAAACGATTATTGAATTGTTGCGAAAAGATGAGGCTTAAAAATATAGAGTTTAGTTGTTGTCTGCAAAGCAGATCAGCAACTAAACAAAGGAATGAACAATGGAAGTGTATAACCAAAATAACAAAAATATTAGCACTCACCTATTGTTATCTCTAATCAACCAGTCCCTTGTTCTTCCACTTTCCGCTCTTCCAGCGCAGCACCATGCCGACCGCCCTGATGCACTCGTCACTTGCAAGTCCGATGTAAGCACCGACTGCGAGAAGGCCCAGATGAAGTCCGAAGAAGTATGTTCCGCCGACCGCCGCAAGGTACATGAAAACGGCACCCATGACAACCGGGAAAACGGCATCACCGCTTGTTTTCAGTGCCTGACCATAGACCAGATTGGTGACTCTTCCAAGCTCCAGCACAATATCGATGGCGAGAATTTTTCCGGGAGCTATGCGCTCGGGACTTTCCTTTGCCTTGATGAGCACAGCGCCCATTGTGGCAACAATAATCAGATTGATAATACGTGAAATAACCGTTGCAGTGGCAACACCCATAACGCCCCAGTTCATTACAAATAGAAAAACAGCGTTAAGTATAAAGTTAATGACATTTCCAATAATTGATGCCCAAAGTGACTGCTTTGTGTAGCCGAAAACTCTCAGGTAGCTTGAATAAATCGGTATGAGAGCATTTAAAAAGCAGGCACCTCCAACAATGCGCAGATAAGTATTTGCCGAATCAAAAAGCGCCGGTGCAATGCTGGCCATTTTAAGAATATTACCGGAAAAACCAGCCAGAAATACCGACATGAGCACACCTATTACAGCGTTAAATATAAGCCCAAGCTGCCTTGCCTGATATGCTATACCCGGTTTTCCGGCACCGATATTCTGCGTCATGACAGCAACCATACCGCTTGAGATGACACCAAACATGATGATGAAAACGGAGATATATGTATTTGCCGTGCCGACAGGAGATGCAGATTATTACACGTTTCTGTTTCCTCTTGAATATATATCATTTCAGGCGGACGATCTCATGGAAAAATCAATCCTATCCCCTCTCAAACGAGGCAGACTTATGATTAGTCCTCAGATAAATGATACAGCAGCAGATATATGCGAGCGGCTGATAGAGATAAATGCACAAATATCAGGGAAAAGCGCAGAAAAAACAGATGCTGCAAAGATAGCGGCGCAATTTGAAACCAAAATAACTCTCATCATATTCATCCGGAAAATGTGGAGAAATGGTCTGATTCTGGAAAATGGCACAAACGGCACAAACACAACAGAAAAAGAAATGATAACGTATATCCGGCAAAACTATACAAGGGAAATTTCACTGAAGGAATTTGGTGCACAGTTTCATTTGTCAGAAAAATACATATCACGCTATTTTAAAGAGCATTTTCATATTACTCTGTCACAGTATGTCAATCATCTCAGGCTGGAGCACGCCAGACAGCTATTGGAGGAATCAGCAGCTTCCGTTACAGAGGTTGCAATGTGCAGTGGATATCAGAATGTGAGCTATTTTATACGCAGCTTCAAGAAAATGTATGGGGTATCACCTCTTAAATACAGAAATTTTCAAACTTTAACTTGACAAAGTGACAAAAAGAGCATAAAGTATATAAAAAGATTAATTTAACAGTGTTTCAAAACCGATGAGAAAGAAGAGTAGACCTTTCCGGATATCTCAGAGAGCTGCAGATGGTGGGATTGCAGTATGGATGGATTTGTTGAATGGCCTTTCGAGGGTGATCCGAAGCGTTTGATTGTACAGAGCATAGTTTCTTAACGATTAAATCAGTAGGCGTCACCGGGAACCGAACCCGTTATCATTTCGGCATGTATATTAGTACATGACAGAGTGGACAATTCGTCAAATTGAGTGGTACCGCGATAATAAGAATTTATTACCGTCTCAAGCATTAGCTTGAGGCGGTTTTTTGCATAAACATCCACATGATGAAATGTCGTTAGCGCAAATTTGATTTGAGGCTATGACATCTGGCTTGTAGCGGCAGATTTATGAGAAAATCGCGAACATCGGGAAACAAACACTTCACAAAGAAAGTGAGGAATTCAATATGAAAAAGAAAGTATTATCAGTAATTTTAGCAGCAGTTTGCACCATGGGTCTTATGGCAGGCTGTGGGGCAGAGGGCTCAAAGGGCTCTACACAGAGTGGCGCAAAGGGTGATAGCTACACAGTAGGTATTTCACAGTTTGCAGAGCATGGCTCTCTTGACAACTGCAGGGAGGGCTTCTTAGAGGGCCTCAAGGAAGAGGGCATCGAGGAAGGTAAAAACCTAAAGGTTGATTACCAGAATGCACAGACAGATACCGGTACAGCAAGCACTATTGCAGACAGCTTCGTATCTGAGAAGGTTGATATGATTTGTGCCATCGCTACACCATGTGCAGCCAGCGCCTACAATTCAGCTATGAATGCAGACATTCCAACAGTATACACAGCAGTTTCAGATCCTGTTGCAGCAGGTCTTGCTAAGGAGGACGGCTCAAGTGTCGGAAACATCACAGGCTCATCAGACGTGCTTCCTGTTGAGGAGCAGCTTAAGATGATCAGGGAGATGATGCCGGATGCAAAGAAAATCGGTATTCTCTACACCACAAGTGAGGCAAACTCATGCAGCACCATTGAGGAGTACAAGGAGCTTGCAGATAAATACGATTTTGAAATCGTTGACACCGGAATAAACACATCAGCAGATATTGAGATTGCAGCATCAGATCTTGTTTCCAAGGTTGACTGCCTGTGCAACCTCACAGACAACACAGTAGTAAATGCACTCCAGACTGTTCTCGACAAGGCAAATGGAGCAAAGATTCCGGTATTCGGAAGTGAAATTGAGCAGGTTAAATCAGGCTGTGTCGCTTCAATGGGAATCGATTACTACCAGCTTGGAATCGAGACAGGAAAGATGGCAGCAAAGATTTTAAAGGGTGAGGAGAAAGCCTCTGACACTCCGTTTATCTCAGCTTCAAAGGCAGAGCTTTATGTAAACACTGCAGCAGCAGACAAGATTGGCATGACACTTGATGCGGATTATATCAAGGATGCAGCCGAGACATTTGATAAGATTGAAGTAAAATAGTTACGTTGATTTTAAAGCAGGGGAGGATACACCGTGACACTAGTTTTAAGCGTTTTAGAGCAGGGCATGATTTATGCAATCATGGCTCTTGGAATATATATCACATACACCATACTGGATTTTCCGGATCTGACCGTAGATGGAAGCTTTCCGCTTGGAGCGGCACTTTCGGCGGTTCT
The DNA here is from genome assembly GCF_052118705.1 of Agathobacter sp. LCP21S3_B2. NCBI lineage: Bacteria > Bacillati > Bacillota > Clostridia > Lachnospirales > Lachnospiraceae > Agathobacter > Agathobacter sp. LCP21S3_B2. The sequence goes on from NZ_JBQKGQ010000026.1 coordinate 18,842, forward strand.
CATCACAAAGGGCGTTAATCCGATACTCACACTGCTTGTGACATTTGCGGCAGGTGCGTTTGCCGGAATGCTGACCGGAATCATCCATGTGAAGCTCAAGGTGCGTGACCTTTTATCGGGAATTATCATGATGACAGCGCTTTACACGGTGAATCTTCGTATTGCAGGAAGAGCAAACCTGCCAATATACAATATGACCACACTTTTCGACAATGATTTTGTCAGAAATGTATTTAAGGGCGGCTTAGCACAGTTTTCAAATGTGATTATCATCCTTGTTATCACACTTGTGATGAAATTCCTGCTCGACTGGTACATGAGCACAAAGTCAGGATATCTGCTTCGCGCCGTAGGTGACAACGAGACTATCGTTACATCTATGGGTGTGGACAAGGGCATCACAAAAATCATCGGCCTTGCAATCGCCAACGGCCTTTGCAGCTTAAGCGGATGCATTTTTGCACAGCAGCAGAGATATTTCGACGTATCAATGGGAACCGGAACAATGGTTATCGGATTGGCGAGCGTTATTATCGGAATCAGCCTGCTTAAAAAGGCAACATTTTTGCGTGTGACCTCGAGTGTTGTTATCGGAGCGATTGTATACAAGGCCTGTGTGGCAATCGCTATAAAGCTTGGTATGCCGTCGAGCGATTTGAAGCTCATTACAGCGGTATTGTTCCTCATCATTCTGGTGCTTGGAATGGATAGAAACAAAAGAAAGAAGGTGGCATAATGTTAGAGCTCAACCATATCCACAAATTATATAATCCGGGAACAGTCAACGAGATATGCCTCTTTGATGATTTTAATCTGAAAATAGATGATGGACAGTTTGTTTCCGTTGTAGGAAGTAATGGCTCCGGAAAGACATCTATGCTCAATATCATCTGCGGTTCTATTCCTATTGACGGTGGCAGCATAGTGGTAAACGGCACTGACATCACAAAGCAGAAGGATTTTATCAGGCACCGCCGCATAGGCCGTGTATTTCAGGATCCGTCAAAGGGAACCTGTCCTTCCATGACAATCCTTGAAAATCTGTCCATAGCTGACAATAAAGGAAAGACATACGGTCTGGGCCGTGGTACAAACCACAGCAGGATAGATCATTACAAGGAGATGCTTGCCGAGTTAAACCTCGGACTTGAGGATAAGCTTCACACAAAGGTTGGGGCACTTTCAGGCGGTCAGAGGCAGACAATTGCGCTTCTCATGGCTACGATGAATCCAATCGAGTTTCTCATCCTTGATGAGCACACAGCAGCTCTCGATCCAAAGACCGCTGAGATCGTAATGCAGCTCACAGGCAAGATTGTTGCGGAGAAGAAGGTCACAACAATCATGGTCACACACAATCTGCGCTACGCTGTTGAATACGGAGACCGCCTTATTATGATGCATCAGGGCAGGGCAATAATCGACAAGGCCGGCGCCGATAAGAAGGCTATGCAGGTTGATGATATTCTTGGCACATTCAATGAGATCAGTATTGAGTGCGGAAACTAGCTACGCTGAGGCTTTTTGGATTGTACTATCGAGAAAACGGGCAAGTATTTGGTCCAGTTATTTAAGAAACGATGTACTAGGGTGTGCGAAATGTAAATATGAATTGAAAATGTCCTCCTGTGGGAGTATTGTATAACTATACTTCTACCAGGAGGACATTTTATATTTCAAGGATTATAGATGAGGAGATGAAAAAAGATGATTTACGCATATGACAAGGTTTATCTTCGAATTGCACAGCGAAGTCTTGGGGAGATGCTTAGTTATGCAGTGTATGACCTCGGATATGAGCTGGAGGATTATTATAAAAGATTTTTGCAGTCTGAATATAGTATGCGCTTTTCAAAAGGTGATTTATTTGTGATAACCGGGATGTCGGGCGCTGAACTTGCGATAAGGGTATTAGATATACCTGATGATGATATAATCATGCCTTCGTACAATACAGCTAAAAGCCAGGAATATTGGACAGGATGGATTCTGGCATATTATCAATGGGAGAATGGCAAAACCTTTGAAATGATTGATAAAGAGATACCTATTTGTAAAATCAGAAATATGTATAATCCTTATCATGAGATGGATATTTCATCTGCCATTTTGAAATTGAGAGAGATGAGTCAGGTATCAAGAGCGGAGACATATCTTAAAAAACTACGCAAAAGGGCTGGTATCAGTCAGAGCATTCTTGCGGAAGAAACAGGCATTCCTGTAAAAACTATTCAACAGTATGAACAGCGCAGAAAGGATATAAATAAAGCACAGGTCGAGTATGTTGTCAGGCTGTCAAAGGCATTGTGCTGTGAACCGCAGGATATTTTGGAGGTAAAATAAAAACTGTGATATAGTCGGTAAATCATACCCTCATCATCCCCGACATAATACATCCTCCGGCGGCTCCACATTCCATAACCTCAGAAAGTCGCGGAACATTAATGTCTGGCATAGCATCATAAGCAGATGGTGCATCGGAAGCTGTGCTGTCATCGCTTGAAGCAATATTAATGCCGCCGATTGCATAAACCGGTATCCCAACCGCATCACAGACATTTTTGAGGAAATCAAGTCCGCGCGGAGGCAGTCCTTTTTTGCAGTCGGTTGCAAAAATATGTCCTGCCGTCATATATGTGGCTCCAAGCTGTTCGGCTTTTATGGCATCTTCTACAGAGTGGACAGAGGTTCCGATAACCTTGAAGAATTGTTGATAATTGTCAGTGCTTTTTGACATATCTGTGGATATATTGTCAGATATGTCTTTTTTGACATATGCTTCGAGGATTGGCAATGGCAGATGTATATACGGATGGTCAAGCTCCATTGCTACATTTATAAAGCTGTGCAGCATGCACTGCACATCATATTTTTTACACAGAGCAATCACATCGCGTGCCAGAGACAGATATTCTGCCTCTGGCATATCCTTTTCCCTGAGCACAATTGCATGGGGATGGAGCTTACAGACACGCTCGAGTTGTTCCATGAACGGACGGCTGCACAGGTGTCTGTTTGTGATAGCGATTATATTATCACTCTGTAAAGCATGTTTTGAGTTATCGTATAAGAGTTTTTCTTTATTCATATTTGTTCCTACATATTCATATATACATATTTATACCTGTTAAAATTAAAATGATTACTGATTCTAATTCAAGCATTTCATTGTTTACAGGATTCCTACACGTAAATATAGTCGCTCATCACCGGCTGCAAACCATTGTCGAGCAGTGCATTAAATACCTCATCTACGCTTCTGCCATCAGAGATTTCAAACTGGTCATCGCCCTTGTCCTCTATATCGTCCACATGGCTTCCGATTCCGGTGCTGACACCGGCTGAAATCTTGGTGGCGGCGATATTTACGAGATTGTCACGCACACGCGCTACCTCTCTAGTAGATATGGTGATGCTTGCAAACGGCATGAAGAGCCTGTAAGCGCATACTACCTGAAGGAGCTGTGTCTCGTGGACATCTTTTGGATTGATACGGTCATTGTTTATGATAGGGCACAGACGAGGGCATGAGAATGCAATCTCGGCTCTTGGATATTTTTTCTGGAGCAGGTATGCGTGATATCCGGTGGCAAGTGCATCCTTTCTGAAATCATCGAGACCTAAAAGTGCAGCAAAGCCGACACCTCTCATACCGCCCTTAAGAGCACGCTCCTGTGCATTTACACGGTAAGGGAAAATTCTCTTGTGTCCGGCAAGGTGAAGAGTCTCGTATTTGTCAGAGTTGTAGGTCTCCTGGAAAACGGTCACATAGTCAGCTCCGCACTCGTGCAGGTATGCGTACTCGTCAGAGTTCATAGGATAAACCTCAAGACCTATAACCTTGAAATATTTGCGGGCAATTTTGCATGCCTCTCCAATGTATTCGACGTCTGACATTTTCTTGCTCTCACCGGTGAGAATCAGGATTTCCTGAAGACCGGTTTTGGCGATTGCAGCCATTTCCTTTTCGATTTCTGAGGCATTCAGCTTTGCGCGGTTGATTTTATTGTGACAGTTGAAACCACAGTAGATACAGTAGTTTTCGCAGTAGTTTGATATGTAAAGCGGCGTAAACATGTACACGCTGTTGCCGAAGTGCTTTCTGGTCTCAAGCTGTGCAGCCTGTGCGATTTCCTCAATAAATGGCTGTGCAGCAGGCGAGAGCAGAGCCTTGAAATCCTCCAATGTGCGGTATTCGTGGGAAAGTGCCGCGCGTACATCGGCTGCGGTGTATTGGTCGTAGTCGTAGGCATCCATTTCGGCAACAACCCTGTCCATGATATCGGAGTCAAGAACCTCCATATCAGGCAGATATTTCATATGGTCTATTCTGTTTTTCTTCATGTCCTCGAGGATTACTTCGTTTACAATGCTGTCGTTGAAGTGGTCATCGTGGGCGATATTTGCATTGATATCTTTGTCATTTGTTATATTTGTATCGTTAGTCATTATGTGTTCCCTTCAAAAGCTGATTATCATATTTATGCTTTAAATGATATGAGGGGCAAAAGGTATTTTGCCACTCATTTATGATTAGTCGCGCAGATATCCTGTCAGAGGAGATGATGCGCTGGCTCCTTTGGTCAGAGTGCGTCCGAGTCCTGACAGATAAGCCATTCTTCCGGCCTCGATAGCCTTTTTAAATGCCTCTGCCATTATCTCAACATCACCGGCTGTTGCAACAGCGGTGTTTGCCATGACTGCGGCAGCACCCATTTCCATAGCCTCGCATGCCTGTGAAGGACGGCCTATACCTGCATCCACGATGATAGGTAGGTCGATTTCGTCAATCAGAATCTGGATAAATTCCTTTGTGCAGATACCCTTGTTTGAGCCGATTGGCGCGCCGAGAGGCATGATGCAGGCAGCGCCGGCGTTTGCAAGGTCTCTTGCCACGTTGAGGTCAGGATACATGTAAGGCATTACGACAAAGCCCTCCTTGGCAAGAATCTCTGTAGCCTTTATTGTCTCAAAGTTGTCCGGAAGCAGATATTTACTGTCGCGCATGATTTCAATTTTTACGAAATCTCCACAGCCCAGCTCGCGGGATAAACGTGCGATTCTTACAGCCTCATCGGCATTTCTGGCGCCTGATGTGTTTGGAAGCAGTGTGACATTGTCCGGAATATAGTCGAGGATGTTTGCCAGTCCTCCATCGTTTGCACGGCGCAGAGCCAGTGTGATAATCTGTGCATCAGCCTTCTCAATGCAGGCCTTTACCAGGTCGAGTGAAAACTTTCCTGATCCAAGGATGAAACGTGAGGTAAACTCGTGACCTCCTAAAACTAATTTGTCGTTTGCTAAATCTATATTTTTACTCATGATTAACTCCTTATATTTTTATTGATGGTGTAAAAAGTGTTTGTTTTTAATCAGCCCCCGCCCATAAAGCTTAAAATCTCTACCACATCGCCGTCGGCGATAGCAGTGCTGTCATACTCAGTCTTTGGAAGAATCTCTTCATTCAGCTCCACAACGATGTGCTTAGGGTTGTAATTGTTAGCTGAAAGATACTGCGAAACAGTCATGCCGCATACATCTGCAGCTTCTTTACCGTTGATTTTTACCATTGTGCGTCTCCTTTCCGGATTGAGATGTGGAAAAAGCAGGGATTATCCCGAAGCAATACATTAAAAAAGAGTTCACAAAGTAATACACCCGCGGTGGTGTACCCCTTCATGAACTCTGTTCACTCTCAAAAATCCGTTATTAAACTATGTAAATATGTAAAATTAAAAGGGAGATACCAATAATTTTACAAACATGAGTATAGTACCTTACACCGGCAAAGTCAACTGATTTTTAATAAAACCGCATTACATTACTGATATGTAGTAACTGCATTACAACAATTTCCAACAAATTTTACATAACGCAGACAGTATATTTTCATTAGAATGATATGTTAAAAAAGTAATAAAAATGGTTCTAAGGTATTGTGATGTTTATGATTGATTTTATTTGCATATGAATATATAATTTTGTGTATGAGTGAATTACAGTTAATGATAAATTCACAAAGAAATTTGCATAATTATCCATGCAGAAATCAGGAGTACACACATATGAAAAAGAAAGTCCAAAAAACAGCAGATACTACAGCCACTAAAACCACTACAGACAGCATTATCGACGAAACCCTCTACGGAGAAGTCATTTCAAAGCACGAGGCTGATGCCTCCGATAGGAAGATGGGCATTCATGCGCAGGATGAGTATAGGTATTTCAATTTAAAAAAGATAAAGGATTCCTTTGAACTGACAGCAAAAACGCGCAAGGATTGTCAGGAAATTTTGAAAAGAGGAAAGCTTAAGCTGGAGAATTTTTCGAGCGGCTTTGTAGAATCGGTGAGCCGTGAGCCGGTATGCCGTTTTATCTGCACAGGATACGAGGAAAAATACGGATATAAGACAGGAATTAAGGTCACGCTTTATGTGTCAAAAAATAAGGTGATTAACTTTGAGTGTGATTGTGATGAGTGCATGGGCAGATATTATTGGGCAAAAAATCATCACTGTAAGTACACTGCAGCCGCTTTAGATATTGCACTTGATTATCTGGAAAAAAATGACAATATGGATGCGACTGACACTGCCGGTCGTCAGGTGATAAACAGCTTTGCAAAAAGGAAGCGCTCGAAGGTGATATCTGCGAGCAGGCAGCAGGAGAATTCGCTTACGCTTGAGCCAAGACTTGTGTGCAAGGACAAGAACATAAGCCTTTCATTCAAGGTCGGTGAGGATAAGATGTTTGTAGTAAAGGACCTTACACATTTTGCAGATTTGGTACAGAAGTCAGAGACAGAGGTGTATGGCAGCAATACAAATATTAATCACGGTATACAGAACTTTACCGCGTCTTCTAGAAAATGGGTGGATTTCATTCAGGACTGTGTAGCAGAGGAAAATCGCCTGAAAAAGTCACTGGAGGAGGCTACATGGAAAAGCATAAGGAAAAAGGTTTCGTCGCTTGAGCTGTACGGATGGCGTGTAGACAGGCTCTATGAGCTGATGGAGAATGCCGGAGTCAACTACGAGGATCGCGATACAAAGACTAAGAGTGTCATAAAGGGCGTGGTAAGGGATCCGAAGCTTATCATGTCAATCCGTCCGCTCATGGAGGGCAGAGTGTTTCAGGGAATAAAGGCGATAATCACTTTTCCACACATGTACATAGGAAGCGGAAAAATGTACTTTATGGATGCGGATGCAAAGCAGCTTTGCAGGGTTACTCCTGAGTTTTATGAGCATTTGGGACCGCTTCTGTCAAAGGATGAGTACAACGACTATGGAGTGCTGAGCTTAAATATAGGAAGGAATAATCTGTCAGATTTTTATTATGGGGCGCTTCCGGAGCTTTCTGAACATGTGGATATCATAGAGGATAAACCTGAGCTTATTGAGCAATATCTGCTTCCTGAGACGATATTTTCATTTTATCTGGATGCGGATAATGATGATGTGGACTGCAGGGTTATAGCAGAGTACGGAGACAAAAAATGCTCCTGCCTTGATATGTACAGACCTGATGTGAAGGTTGAGAGCTTCAGAGTGGCTTTCAAGGAGCGTGAGGTGTTGGATATACTCAGGCAGTTTATGCCTGTTGTGAATCTGAAAAATGACAGAATATGCTGCGGCGGCGATGAGGACAGGATATATGATGTGGTAACAGGCGGCGTGGAGGAGCTTGCGAAACTCGGAAATGTCTACTGCACGAGCCGTTTCAAGAACGTGGGAAAGACAAAGGGCACCAGTGTAAGTGTAGGCGTGAGTGTGTCAAGCGGTATGCTTGAACTCGACCTTCTGACACAGGATATGAGCGAGGATGAGCTTTTAGAGCTGCTCAAAAACTATAAGAGAAACAGCAGATATTACCGTTTCAAGAGCGGTGAGTTTGTTGATTTGCAGCAGTCGTCACTGCAGATGCTGTTTGAGATGATGGAATCGCTTCACATGTCACCGAAGGATTTTGTGAAGGGAAAGATGCACCTGCCATTGTACCGCACACTTTACCTCGACAAGATGCTCGAGGAGCATAGCGAGGTCTACAACACGAGAGATGTCCAGTTCAAGCAGATTATTAAGAACATGAAGTCGGTTTCAGAGTCAGACTATGATGTTCCGCCATCGCTTGATAAAATCATGAGAAACTACCAGAAAAACGGCTTCAGATGGATGAGAACACTTGAGGACTGTGGCTTTGGCGGCATACTGGCCGATGATATGGGACTTGGAAAGACACTGCAGACTATATCAGTACTGCTTTCTGCAAAGGAAAACGGCATAGAGGGCACATCACTTATTGTGTCTCCGGCATCACTTGTGTTCAACTGGGGAGAGGAATTTGAGAAGTTTGCTCCGCAGCTTAAGGTAGCGCTGCTTGCAGGAAAGGCGGAAGACAGGACACAGATAATATCAGATTATGATAAGTATGATGTGCTTGTCACATCCTATGATGTTTTAAAGAGAGATATAGACCAGTACGATGGCAAGGCTTTTTCATATGAGGTCATAGATGAGGCACAGTACATAAAGAATCAGACGACAGCCGCAGCAAAGGCAGTCAAGCTGATAAACAGCAGGGCACGCTTCGCACTGACAGGTACTCCGATAGAAAACAGGCTCAGTGAGCTTTGGAGCATATTCGATTATCTGATGCCGGGCTTTTTGTATACATATGATGCATTCAGGCGTGATTTTGAGAATCCTATCGTCAAATATGAGGATGAGGAAATGATGGGGCGCTTACAGAAGATGGTCAAGCCGTTTATCATGAGACGTCTGAAAAAGGATGTGCTCAAGGATCTGCCGGATAAGCTTGAGGAGTCGAGAGTAGTGCGGTTTGACGGTGAGCAACGCAGACTCTATGATGCACAGGTTGTCCGCATGAAAAACGAGCTCGCAGGCGGCAATGAGGAGGATTTCAACAAGAACAAGCTCAAGGTGCTTGCAGAGCTTATGAAAATCAGGCAGATATGCTGCGACCCGCATCTGTGTTTTGAAAACTACAATGGTCCATCGGCAAAGCTTGAGTCGTGCCTCGAGCTCATAGACAGTGCAATAGAGGGTGGTCACAAGATACTGCTCTTCTCACAGTTTACGAGCATGCTTGCAATCATAGAGGATGAACTCAGGAAAAAGGATATAAGCTTTTACAAGATAACAGGAGAGACCTCAAAGCAGGACAGGCTTTCCATGGTAAAGCAGTTCAATGAGGATGACACACCGATTTTCCTTATTTCCTTAAAGGCAGGCGGGGTCGGACTGAACCTGACCGGTGCAGACGTGGTCATCCACTATGATCCATGGTGGAACGTGGCTGTCCAGAATCAGGCAACAGACCGTGCGCACAGAATCGGACAGACCAAAAAGGTCACTGTGTACAAGATGATTGCAAAGGGCACCATCGAGGAAAAAATCATGAAGCTGCAGGAGACAAAGAAGGATCTTGCAGACAATATCATAAACGGAGATAATGTCGGAATTGGCAGCATGTCAAAGGATGATATCATGGAGCTCCTCGGAGTGTGATAAATTGATCCTGCCTGCAAGTAGGATGCATCATTTTTCCCTTCAATGGATCTGAATAGTTACTGATTTTGCATAAAAAGTGCATATTCACACATAAACAAAACAAAATACGAATTTTATCGAAAAACTTACTTATAAAGTTTCTCAGCTCTTGAACTTAAAAATGATTGATAGTATAATTTAAGCGATTGGTGAAAATAAGATTAAATGATAAGGAGGAAATCGCAATGATTACCTGGAACAACTTGGATACCCTGGAATCCTTCAAGGAGCTTTCTAAAGTGGGACGTGTTGACATAAAAGAGGCCATGTCAGGAGACAATGGCGCTAAGCGTGTCAAGGAGTACAACATCCCAATGGCAGAGGGATTCACTTACAACTTCGCTGCAAAGCAGGTGGACGCAGATGTGCTTGAGGCACTTGCAAAGCTTGCAAAGGAGGCACAGCTTACAGAGAAATTTGAGGCACTTTACAATGGTGCGGTTATCAATACAGGTGAGAACCGTCTCGTTCTTCACCAGCTTACCCGTGGACAGCTCGGAGATGCTGTAGTGGCAGACGGAGTTGACAAGCGTAAATTCTACGTAGAGCAGCAGGAGAGAATCGCTGAGTTCGCAAACAAGGTTCACTCAGGCGAGATTACAAACGCAGCAGGAGAGAAGTTTACAACAGTTGTTCAGATAGGAATCGGCGGAAGCGATTTAGGACCTCGTGCTATGTACTTAGCACTTGAGAACTGGGCAAAGAAAAACGGCAGCTTCAAGATGGAAGCCAAATTCATCAGCAATGTTGATCCTGATGATGCGGCAAGCGTACTTGCATCAGTTGACGTAGCTCACTCTATTTTTATATTAGTATCAAAATCAGGTACAACACTTGAGACTCTTACCAATGAGTCATTCGTGAAGGATGCATTAAAGAACGCAGGACTTGATGCTTCTAAGCACATGATTGCTGTAACAAGCGAGACATCACCACTTGCAAAGAGCGATGATTACCTTGCAGCCTTCTTCATGGACGATTACATCGGAGGACGTTACTCATCAACATCAGCAGTTGGTGGAGCAGTTCTCTCACTTGCATTCGGTCCGGAGGTATTTGCACAGTTCCTCGACGGAGCAGCAGCAGAGGATAAGCTTTCAAAGAATGCAGACATCATGGAGAATCCTGAGATGCTCGACGCACTCATCGGTGTTTACGAGAGAAACGTACTCGGATATCCTAGCACAGCAGTGCTTCCATACTCACAGGCACTCAGTCGTTTCCCTGCACATTTACAGCAGGCTGATATGGAGTCAAACGGCAAGTCAGTTAACCGCTTCGGTGAGCCTGTAGATTATGTGACAGGACCGGTTATCTTCGGTGAGCCTGGAACAAACGGACAGCACTCATTCTATCAGCTCCTTCATCAGGGAACAGATATTGTGCCACTCCAGTTCATTGGCTTCAAGAACAACCAGCTTGATACAGATGTAGTCATCCAGGACAGCACAAGCCAGCAGAAGCTCTGCGCAAACGTAGCAGCTCAGATAGTTGCATTTGCATGTGGTAAGGCAGACGAAAACAAGAACAAGAGCTTCGAGGGTGGACGTCCTTCAAGCATCATCATTGGAGACCAGGTAAATCCTGCATCTCTTGGTGCACTCCTTGCACATTTTGAGAACAAGATCATGTTCCAGGGCTTCTTATGGAATGTAAACAGCTTCGATCAGGAAGGTGTTCAGCTTGGAAAGATACTTGCAAAGAAGGTTCTCGCACATGAGACAGACGGAGCACTTAAGGAGCTCAGCGATATGCTTAATATTTAGTACATCGAATAATAAGCCTGAATTATTCACGGCAGTATAAGCGTGCACAAAATCTACCGTAGTTGCCATTACAACCACTCCCAATACATCACCTTTCCAGAAGATAGCCTAAAAAAGGGCAGACTTCTCCTGTGTTGCGTTTAAAGGTTGATTGTGGTTGTCAAGGTTCCCTAACCGTTGTTATTCCAACTGTGGTTGC
>NZ_JBQKGQ010000027.1:0-29334 GCF_052118705.1 Agathobacter sp. LCP21S3_B2
AAATCCGGGGCAGAAAGCCCCGGAAATGTAATCTTAATTGTGGCAATGAAATGAGCAGTTGCCGGACAAAAATGAGAGCTGAATTTGGACAAGATAAGGAATCACAAACAGCAGGCACCGCGGTGGCACACGTACTATCACGCAAGCGAATAGCGCAGTGGGTTAGATACTGTAGAAATTATGCCGCAAAGCACAGAAACGCCCCTGCAAGGACGCAGGGGCGAGGAGAACCGCGCCATGGACGGCACGTTTCGACGGTTTCGTCAAGCATAGAAACCCTCCAAGCATAATTTCGTACAGTATCTTACCCACGAAGCGTAGCGCGTGGGATAGTACGTGTGCCACCGCAGTACCCGCGGCAGCGCCCCGTACTACATGTCAAAATTCAAAAATCTACACAAACTTCTGTGCAAGCTCATCACATATAATCTGCTCTTCCTTCTCTGCAGTCTCTCTATCCACTGCACTGACAGAAATATAAGTCTTAAGCTTCGGCTCTGTACCTGAAGGTCTCACAACCACTGAGCAGTTGCCCTCAAGCATAAACTTAAGCACATCAGACTTAGGAAGCCCGTTGAGTCCCTTGCTGTAATCCTGGCACTCTATAACCTTCTTGCCACCGATAGTGTCAAGACCCTTGTGGAACTCAGCCATGATATCCTGCATCTTTGCAAAGCCTGCAGAGCCGTCAAACTCATATGAGTGAAGAGTATTGAGGCAGTAGCCGTATTTCTCATAGAGAGAATGGAGCTTGTCAATGAGGCTGATGCCCTGTGTCTTATAGTAAGCAAACATCTCACAGATGAGGAAAGCACCGTTAACAGCGTCTTTGTCGCGCACATATGTGCCGCTTAAGTAGCCGTAGCTCTCCTCGAAGCCAAAGATGTATGAGTCAGATTTTCCCTCTTTCTCTAATCGTCCAATCTGCTCTCCGATAAACTTAAAGCCTGTGAGCAGGTTGACTGTTCTTACCCCGTAATCGGCTGCTATTCTGTCTGCCATATCGATTGTAACGATGGTCTTGCAGAGTACAGGGTCCTTTGGCATAGTTCCCATTGCAATTCTTCGCTCGCAGACATAGTTTAATAAGAGCATACCTGTCTCATTTCCTGAAAGAAGTACGTACTCTCCCGCTGCATTTTTGACTGCGATTCCGACACGGTCACAGTCAGGATCTGTTGCAAGAAGAAGGTCTGCGTTACATTTCTTTGCATACTCCATACCAAGTGCCATAGCTTCCTTAATCTCAGGGTTTGGATATGGGCATGTAGGGAAATTGCCGTCAGGATTTTCCTGCTCCTTTACTACTGTGATATTTGTGTAGCCTGTCTCCTTTAATGTGCGAAGCACCGGCTTAAGACCGGTTCCGTTAAGAGGTGAGTAAACGATTGCCACGTTCTTGTCCACCTTTACGCTGTCATCGAGAAGAGACTGCTTTTTAACCTCATCAACAAAGGCTGTGAGCACATCCTCGGAAATATATTTAATCTGACCATCTGCAACACAAGACTCAAAATCAGACTGCTTTACATCAGCAAAGATATCAAGCTTCTCTATCTCGGCAAGAATCTCTGCCGCTGCCTCTGTGGTAATCTGGCATCCGTCAGCGCCGTAAACCTTGTAGCCATTGTATTTGCTAGGGTTATGGCTGGCTGTGATCATGACACCTGCCGATGTGCCGAGATATCTTGTGGCAAATGACACGGTTGGCACCGGAAGAAGCTCTGGCCAGATATTGACCTGCACGCCGTTTGCGGCAAATACAGATGCTGCAACCTTCGCGAACACATCAGACTTGATACGGCTGTCATAACCGATGGATACTGATGGTGCATCAAAGTTTGCTACGAGATAGTTTGCAAGACCCTGCGAAGCCTTTGCCACTGTGTATACATTCATGCGGTTGGTTCCTGCTCCGATTGTACCGCGGAGCCCACCTGTACCAAATGCCAGATTTCTGTAAAATGCATCCTCAATCTTTGCAGGATCATTTTCTATTGCCTTAAGCTCTGCTGCAACGTCTGCATCTGCTGTTGCTGATGTGAGCCAGAGCTTGTATTCTTCATTGTAATCCATAATTTCATATCTCCTACTAGTTTTTTTGTTTGACAGTCTTTTTTATAACCATGTTGCCTGAAATAACACTCATTCCATGACCTGATTTCGGGTTTCTTATCTGCTTTAATATCTTTTCCAGAGCAACTCGTGCCATAGCCTTTTTATTCACCTCATATGTGGTGATATTCCTATCCGGCAATCCCGGATACAGATAATTATCAAAGCCTACAACCGAGATATCATCAGGCACACGGATTCCTCTATCATTCAGCTTGTCCATAACCAGGCTTGCCGCCAGGTCGCAGTTACACACGAAGCCTTTTGGCAGCTTATGCGGCAGGTCAAACTCCATATGTCCAAACTCATCGCGATCCTCTATAAGCCACTCCGGATGGATATTTTTGCCGTGCAGCGTCATTGACTTCATGAAGCCACAGTAACGGTCCATAATACTGCTTGTACTGAATATCGAGCCCACAAAAGCAAGCTCATCAACTCCCTGTTCAAACATATACTCTGTCAGCATAAACATCCCATAAAAATTATCCTGTATTACAGCATCCTCTGCCAGCTTGCTATCATAAAAATCCATGAAAACAAGCGGGATATCAGAATTTTCCTTAAGATGACTGATATATGTCTTGTCAATCTCACCAATCACCACAAGACCATCCAGGCGACCTTCCTCAAGACATGCAGGCATCTTATAAGTCTTTATCTCATCCTCTTTTTTTAAAACTTCAACAGCAGTAAAGCAGTGCTTTTCGGTGGCAATTATTGCCATATCCTGATACATTCTCCAGTAGAAGGTCGTATACTGTGCCAGATAATTTTCTGCAATCAAAACTCCTATTGTATAAAATTCCCGTGCCTCCTTAATCTGTCTTCTGGCAGACGGAGGCTGATATCCCATCTCATCTGCAACCTCCTGAATTTGTTTACGAAGTTCTTCGCCGACACCCTTATTTCCAGAAAGTGCATTGTGTACGGTGACAGTACTGACGCCTATACGCTCAGCAATGTCAGACAGTCTTACTTTCTCCATTTATTCACCTCGGTTTATTAAATTTAACCTTAATTAGTTAATTTAATTACATACCAATTAAGTACCATTGTCTATTTCTTTTTGAAATGATACAGTCTGCTGGTTGCATCCCCCCACATGCCTTTTACAAGAAAACCGCCTTTCATCAGAAGCTCTCCAGAATACATCGCATCTGTGCCTTCGAGCATATAGGAAGCCTTTGGGTCAAGTCCCATGAGTTTCACCTTTTTGCTCTTACTATTAGGAACACCACGCACCTGAACATATGTCATGAGTGCTTGTGACTTGTCCTTTGTTACAACCATATAACAATCATACTGCTTATTTTGTGAGTATGAAGCAATTCTGTAATAATCGCCTTCTCTGACAAGGTCATTATATTTGTGATACATAGCGGTCTGCTCCGAAATCAGTGCACGCTCAGCTTCAGGCAGCTTTGTGATATCCAGTTCATAGCCAAAGGTTCCAGCAAGTGCCACGTGGCCTCTTGTCTCAAAAGATGTGTTTCTTCCGACTGCATGGTTTGGACAGACACTCACATGTGCTCCAATCGTTGAAAGCGGATATATAAGAGCTGTTCCTTCCTGTATTTCAAGTCTCTCAACCGCATCCGTATCATCTGAGCACCATATCTGAGGACTGTAGTAGAGCATACCCGGATCAAATCTCGCTCCACCGCCTGAGCAGTTCTCAAGCAGTAAATCAGGGAACTCAGTAACAAGTCTCTCCTGCATCTCATACACACCAAGTACATATCTGTGGAAAAGCTCCTGCTGTGATTCACTGTCCAAATATGTACTTCCAAGGTCAGAAAGCTGCCTGTTCATATCCCACTTCACATACTCAATATTTGCACTGTGAAGTATTTTTGACACACATCCGTATGCATAGTCTACTACCTTTGGATTGGAAAGGTCGAGCACATACTGCTGTCTGCTCTGTGTCGCCTCTCTGCCTTCAATATGTATAGCCCAGTCAGGGTGCTGTCTGTAAAGGTCTGAGTTTGGAGAAATCATCTCAGGCTCAAACCATATTCCAAACTTAAGTCCAATTTTATTAACCTCATCAACCAGATGCTTAAGACCTCCTGTAATCTTTTTCTCATTGACTACCCAGTCTCCGAGAGAACAGTCATCGCTGTTTCTTTCTCCAAACCAGCCGTCGTCCATGACGAGCATCTCTATACCATCCTTTTTTGCCTCCCTTGCAATATCAAGAAGCTTTTCTGTATTGAAATCAAAATAGGTTGCCTCCCAGTTGTTAATCAATATAGGACGCTTTTTATCCCTGTACGGACTTCTTATCATGTGCCTACGGTAGAAATCATGGTATGAGTGTGTCATTTTAGAAAGGCCCTCCCCTGAATATGTCATGACCACCTCAGGTGCCTGAAAGCTCTCTTTTGCTTTTAAGTTCCAGCAGAACTCATCCTGATTGATTCCCATCACCATACGAACCATGCCAAACTGAGTCTGTTCAACCTGTCCGATAAAGTTTCCTGAATACACAAAATTCATGGCGTACACACTGCCTGCAGTCTGCGTGGTCTCCGGTGTCACGAGTGCCATAAACGGATGCTCCTGATGTCCGGACTCACCCTTGTTGGATGATACATTCTGTTTGCCCAAATATACCGGATGTCTTTGAATATGACGTTCTCTCGCCCAAGAGCCGTGAAGTGTAATAACCTCAAAATCCTCATTGTCCATATCAAGACATGCACTATAGATTTTTTCTATTTTAAGTAGATTATCTCCTATATTTTCAAGGCGGACATTTCTCGTGATGACATCTTCTCTCTCAAATACCGAATATGATAAAACCACCTTAAGTCCAAGAATTTTATCAATACATGTAATCTCAAGCGTAGACACCTCATCAGCTGAACCAAATGATGAAGGAAGTCCCTTGAGCTTTGGTTTCCCCGGCATAACAGAATACGATTCGAAGAAAAACTCACAGCCCATGCTGCCTGCATCATTTCTGATATTCAGACAGCTCTCCCTGTAATCACCTATACCTCCGCATGATAATTCCATCGGAAAAAAATCCAAAAATGCACTTTTTTCCCTTTTATTTACCGATGGTGTAAAAGGCGGCTCATCAGTGCGAAGCAGATAATATGCAGCATCCGATTCAAGCCTTTTTCCATAATACACATGTCCCACATACCCTTCCGGTGTTATGCCTATCAGATATGTGGAATTATCAGTATCCAGTTTAAAAATTCTGTTGTTTTCATTATATTTAATTGCCATAGCTTTTAGTTCTCCATATAGCTTAGTCTAAATGTGATATCAATTAATTATTCCCTTTATACTGCAGATGCAATAATCTTCATTTATGCTTCCACCCCTTCAAATATTATACTATCAAATTAAGTATTTTTAAGTATAAAATTTATAAATTTCTGGCATGCTTCATGATGTCTGCCCTCTGTCGGAAATACTACAATCAGCTTCTCATCATCTTTATTATCAAGACTATCCATAAGCCCTGTATCAGAAATATCAATACCAGATATTCCATCTTCATCGTACACGCTAAGTCCTTTTGTGTCATACTCATCCATTGATTTATACACAGCGCCCACACTCTGACAGTATTTTGCAAAATCAACCGTTGTAATAATTGCGTCAAATTCACCATTTGAATACCTGATAAAAAATTTATCAAATATACCTGTGTTGGCATCCTCAAGTTCATGTCCCGGATATGAAATATTGTAATCCGAATCAATATCCACATACCTTAAATCAATGCCACTTTCATTTGCAAAATCACTTTCCAGCTCACAATCCCTGCCATAATCAATCCTTTGATTTATAAGTGCACATGAAAACTCCGGCTTCTTTGCCGGAAAACAAAAATGCACAACAAGAAATACAATAAGCCCTATTGCAGCACATACGCCAAGTATAGGCCACTTATAATACATGACAATATATTCGATTTTTTCTTTAAGACTCATATCTTTTCTCATTTTGCTTTTTTTCATATTAATTCACGTTCCTTATTCGGCTAATTTTTAAACAACAATTGGCTCTGCAAAAAAGCAGAGCCAAAAATCTCACAGTCTCTATGACAGCAATTCCAGATTCTTTGAAATAAGCTCGCATCTTTGCTTCACACAATCAGGTGAACGATGAGGGTCCTTAGGTGTATTAAACAGGTAATCCTCGAGCTTGTCAATAGTAGTTGTTGCAACATGCATTCTTGTGTCCGAAGAAGCATAATAGATATATACGTCACCATTTTCTCTGGCAATGGCACCGTTTGTGAATACCACATTTGAGACATCTCCCACTCTCTCTTTTCCGAGAGGAACAAGAAATACTCCAGATGGCTCTGCTATCACCTTCGCAGGGTCATTCAAGTCTGTCGCAAAAGCATATAGCACATAACGAAGTCCCGCTGCTGTATTTCTAACACCGTGAGCTATGTGAATCCAGCATTTCTTTCCCTTGAAAGGAACTGCACCGGCACCGTTTTTTGCCTCTGTAAGTGTATGATATACGCGTCTGCTGATGATTTTTTCTTCATTTATTACAGCATGCTTTATGTCATCACACAGTCCAAAGCCTATTCCACCGCCGCTTCCTGTCTCGATGAAACCATCCATAGGACGTGTATAAAATGCATATTTTCCATCCACAAACTCAGGATGAAGCACAACATTTCTCTGCTGTGGTGACTGAAGTGTCTTTAAATTGTCAAGGCGCTCCCAAGTCTTTAAATCCTTTGTCCGCACGATTCCCGCCTCAGCAACCGCCGCTGAAAGATCCGGGTCATTTTTATCCTTGCTCTCTGAGCAGAATACTCCATAAATGTATCCATCCTCATGCTTTGTCAGACGCATATCATATACATTCGTCTCATCAGGACAGGTATCCGGAAGCACTACCGGATAATCCCAGAATTTAAATCCATCTATTCCGTTATCGCTCTCTGCTACTGCAAAAAAGGACTTTCTGTCATTTCCCTCAACTCTTGCCACAAGATAAAACTTTCCGTTCATCTCAATAGCACCTGAATTCATAACTGCATTCACTCCGAGACGCTCCATAAAGTACGGATTTGTCTCCTCATTGATATCATATTTCCAAGTTACAGGAATGTGGTTTCTTGTGAGAACAGGATCCACATATCTGTCATATATTCCATTATAGAAGTCACTTTTGCGGTTTTTCTTCTGCTGTAATTTCTCTAATTTTGCCTGCTCAACAAAATACTGTTTATGTATCATTGCGCATCCTCCTGCTAATTTTTAATTCATATCTATGCTATAGCTTATAAAGTACTCAGGTATAAATATTTTGTTATTTTACAAGCATCTTCTGATTATCTCCATGCACATTCTGCCGTTGTGATATGGACACTTCCAAGGCTCCACAATCGGCTTTCTGCTAACCGGATTATTATCCTTGTCAAGATCCCAGAACCACTCAGATCCCTCTCTCTTGTCGATAATATAGTTCTTGATATAATCCCAAAGCTGCTCTGTGATATCTTTATATTTTTCTTCTCCGGTCTTTTCATAGCAATTGTAGAAGCCAACCATGGCCTCAGCCTGAACCCACCATACTCTCGTGGTATCAACAACTCCTTTGAAGCACTCATTGTTCATTGCACCATCTGCAAGTGCCTCATTGTATACCTCTGCCACCAGCTTATTTGTGTAAGCATTTGTATCAGCCTTGATTTTATCATCTGAAAGTACTGTGGCAGCTCTATCCAAAAGCCACGATGCCTCTATATCATGTCCGTATGAGTAAAGATCTGATATTGTATTCATCTTCTCATCGAAGAATACCTCCAGGCGATTTGTCTTTTCGTTGTATACCTGATTTCTGAATGCATCAAGTATCTTTACTAAAGCAGACCTTACTTTTTCATCCTTATTCACACGGTACAGCTCTGTATATGCCTCAAGCACATGAAGTAAAGTGTTCATAGTCTTGTCTGCAAGCAGACCATTCTCTGACAGCTTATCATTATCCTCAAGCTCCCATTTTCGGTTGAAGGACTCGAGATATCCGTAGCTGTCGGTTCCAATCGTCTCAATTTTTTCAAACAGACTCATGGCAAAATCCAGAGCACTACTGTCATTTGACGCTGCATAATATGAAGAAAGCGCGTAAATTGCAAAAGCCTGATTATAAATGTGCTTTGTCGTATCCAGTGGCAGTCCATCATATGTAACTGACCAAAACACACCACCATATTCCTTGTCCTCACAGCAGTCACGCATAAAGCTGTATGCGTGAGCTGCCTCATCAAGAAGGGATTTGTCCTTAAGAGTCATATAGGCATTGGCAAAAAACCAAAGGATTCGGCTGTTTAATATGCAGCCCTTTTCATACTCCTTATCCACGTTCAGGTCAAAATCCATATATCCGTAATAGCCGCCGTGCTCATCGTCACGGAGCCTCTTCCAAAAGGGAATTATTCTGTCTGTCAATTCCCTTCTCACCTCATGTGCCAAGTTCATAATTAACGCCTGCCTATCTCTGTATCGTTTTCTCTTACTACACTGTGTGCCTTGATGTAGTCAACGAGCTCATCTGCATATGCGAACGCAAGTCCTACATAGCTGTCTGCTGCTCCATAGTAGATTGCCATCTTGTTTGTCTTGCTGTCATGTATTGTTGCGCATGGGAAGCATACGTTTGGCACAAAGCCCCTCTCCTCATACCACTCCTCTGGAGTGAGAAGGAAATTCTCGCAACGATATTTAACAATTGAAGGATTATCAATATCAAGGATTGCTCCACCGATGCTGTAAACATATCCGTTACATGTTCCACTTACACCATGGTAAAGAAGAAGCCAGCCCTCGCTTGTCTCAATAGGAGCTGCACCTCCGCCGATCTTGAGTGACTCCCACCATTCGCTTGATTTTCCCATCACATGACGGTGCTTTCCCCAATAAACCATATCCTTGCTCTCTGAGAGGAAGATATCACCAAATGGAGTGTGGCCACTGTCACTTGGTCTTGAAAGCATAAGAAAATTTCCGTTTACCTTTCTTGGGAAAAGTACCGCATTTCTATTAAATGGGAGGAAAGGATTTTCTATACGAATAAAAGTCTTAAAATCTGTAGTTTTAGCAACACCGATTGCTGCTCCGTAAAAGTCCTGGCACCAGATAACATAGTATGTGTCTTCAACCTTTACAAGTCTTGGGTCATAAGCGTAGATTGGCATGAAAGGCTTTCCTTCCTCATCTACAAACTCAATTTTATTTTTGTCAAAATTCCAATGAACAGCATCCTCGCTTCTGCCAAGATAGATATATGGTATTCCGTTTGTCTGCTCTCCACGGAATACTCCTATGAAGGCTCCTTCATATGGAATAACAGCACTATTAAAAATTCTGGCTACACCCTCCACCGGATTTCTTCCAATGATAGGGTTTTGTGAATATCTCCAGATAGGTGCTCCTTTTAAATTTTCAGGTTTCTCCTCCCAGGGTACATTGTCAACCTCAGGACATATTAATCTAAAATCACTCATTTATATGGTCTCCTATTCTCTTATTAAATACTATTATTGTTTATTAACCCTTTACTGCACCTGATGCCATTCCACTGTACACCTGCTTTTGGAATATCAGGAAGAATATAAGTATAGGTGCTATTGTAATCAGCACACCTGCACAGATGTAGTTGTACTGGTTTCCGTAAGGGCCTGTAAATGTATATAAAGCTGTCGAAATCGTCTTAAGCTCCTCATTCTGTAAATAAAGGCTTGATGCGTAGTACTCGTTGTACACGCTTACTCCTTTTAATACAAGTGAAGTCATAATTGCAGGCTTGAGCAATGGGAGCAGAATTTTGAAAAAGATTCCAAAATATGTGCATCCATCTATAATGGCCGATTCGTCAAGTGATACCGGCAGATTCTCGAAGAACTGGAGGAAGATATAGATGGATATAATATCTGTTCCCATCAGCACGATCATGTATCCATATAAATGATTGATGAGTCCTAATTTGTACATGATCTGATAAATAGTAACCTGCATTGCAATGCCCGGAAGCAGTGATGCGAAAAGGAACAGGTTCTCGATCATACCTCTGCCCGGAAATGTAAAACGGTTTAGTACATAAGCCGTCATTGCACTGATTAATACTGAGCAAATCAATACCACGATAAGTACGATAAACGTATTAGCGAAGCATTTAAACATATTTGCCTTCTCAATTGCTATCCTGAAGTTGTCAAAATACAGAAACGACTCCGGAAGCTGAAGAGCTGTCGATGAAGCGTATTCGTCGTTCGTCTTAAACGCTGCAAAAATACATACAAGGATTGGAACAAGTGCCACCAGTGCAGCAATTATAAGCATCACATATTTGAATATGTCAAATATAACTAATTTAATCTTATTGCCTTTCATTATGCACGCGCCTCCTTTTTAGCTAACTTTGCAGCCTTCTTTTTAGCTTTTACCGCTGCCTTTGACTCGTCAGATGAACCGTCATCAAATGCATACTTGAAGAAAAGCTTCTGCGCCACTGTAACAATTATTATAATTACAAGAAGCACTATAGCCATGGCACTTGCAAGACCAACCTTCTGATTCTCGTGTGCCAGTCTGTTCATAATTACAAAATATGTACCTGTTCCCATTCGTCCGTTTGTGATAACGTATGGTGGCTCAAATGCACTTAAAGAACCACTGATTGAGAGAACAAGGTTAAGTACTACTATTGATTTAATACTTGGCAGAATTATGTATTTAAACTGCTGCCATTTGTTTGCACCATCAAGTGATGCAGCCTCATAAAGGTCTGTGTCCACAGACATCATGGCTCCTAAGAAAAGTACCATGTTCTGTCCTGTATATCTCCATACAGATGTCGCAACAAGCGACCAGTTATTGATTTTTTGATCCTTTAACCAGAATGGTATATTATTCAGATTCATTCCAAACATCTGGAGTATAGTATCAAGTACCATTCCTCTCTGATAGAAGAATTTGAAAATAAATCCGACCGCAATACCGCAGATTAAGTACGGGAAAAACATTGTTGCCTTAAAAAAAGACTCACCTTTTACCTTAAACACAAATAATGTTGCAAAAAACAGTGCTAAAGCAAGCTGTATAACTGCACCAGCCATATAATATAAGCTGAGTAACAAAGATCCAAAGATATCTGATCTCTTAAAAACATCCACATAGTTCTTAATTCCGACCCATGTTCTTGGTCCAATATATTTCATGTCATAAAAACTAAATTGTACCATCTTTGCGAATGGAATATATGTAAATGTAAGTAATAATAAAAGCGGCACAATCATAAACGTTCCTATAAGAAGACGCTTTTGCACTTTTCTGCTTCTAAACCATTCACCAAATGATTTTTTCTGTGCTGCCGTAGCCGGATTACTCATAAATAGCTCCTTTCAGAATGCCTTTTGATGAAAAAGGCAGCTTCCTTTTTCAAGTTACTGCCTTTGACATCAAGAGCATATATATTACATCTCTTAGTTATTTAACTTCTACTCCGTTTGACTCCTGAGCTGATGTCCACTTGTCATTCCACTCGTTCATAATATCATCGAGTGTTGCATTGCCGTAAAGTGCTCCCTCAAGAACTTCACTCACTGGGTCATCTCCACTTAATACCTCAGCGTCGTTTGTGATCTTGTCATAGAGATCCTCTTCGCCCTTTACTGCTGCATTGTTTGAAAGAAGCTCTACGCCATTGAACTCCGAAAGTGCTGCCGGAAGATCTTTTCCCTTAACTTCTGGAATACTTCCCTCGTCATCAAAGATTGTTGAATCCTCGATAAGCCATTTGATGTAAAGCATTGATGCGATCTGGTTGTCTGTGCTTGCCTCTTTGTTTACAGCGTATGCGTAGTTTCCACCAGCTGCTGCAGACTGCTTGCCGTTTACAGAGATTGGGAATGGCATATATCCGATATCATCTGCATGATCACCAGCATCCTTGAACTGCTGTACGCACCATGAACCAAGTACCATTGTTGCAATTTCACCATTGTTAATCTTTGTCTTTGATGACTCCCAGTCAGAAGAAGCAGGATCATCCTCTACAAGCTTGTTTGATACTGCATTGTAAAGTGTGTAGTAAACTGCGTAAGGTCCGCTGTTCTCATCGTTCTTTGTGAATGGATTCTTCTGATGAAGAAGTTCGTTGTTCTTGTAATCAGGATCTCCGTTTGAAGCGATTCCTACATAATCATTCCAAGCACCCATTGTCCAGCCTGCTGAGAAGTTTGTGTAAAGAGGAATTGCATCTGTATTGTCCTTAATCTTCTTTAAGTCATTTAAGAACTCATCAGGTGTCTTTGGAAGCTCTGTAATTCCAGCTGCCTTCCATACTGCCTTGTTGTAAGCAACACCGCCAGCTGTACCACCGTTTGGAATACCGTATACTTTGTCATCGAACGCTTTCTCTGTCATGTAGTTGTATTTAGCATCCATTGTAGTTAAGTCATCAAGCTCTGTGAAGTAGTTTGCGAACTCGCTCTTATCTACCTTATTAGGAATGAAGCAGATATCGCCCCAGTCACCGTTTGTCAGTCTTAAAGTAACTGTCTCATCATAATCTGTGATTCCTTCATATGTAATGTTGATGTCCGGATACATCTTCTGGAATTCTTTAGCATACTCCTTGTATACTGTGTCACAGATATCTGTTCTGTTTGTAAGAATTTTGATATCAGCCTTTAAGTCCTTGTAATCCTCACCAACATTTAATGAGTCAAACTTAGGCACATCCTTGTTTGCGCTCTTCTGAGTATCGCCATTCCCTCCGTTTCCGCCGCAGGCTGTAAGTGATGCCACCATTGCTGCGACAAGTCCAATACTAATTAGCTTTTGCTTTTTCATATTGTTACCCTCCGTTTTAAGATTTAATTAGTTTTTTAATAGCTTTTTAGCTTGGTTTAATTCTAACGCTTAAGTGAGCGTTTTGCAAGTGTTTTTAAAGAATTTACGTTAATTCAGCGAATATAACATTGATTTAACTCTATTTTTATATATATTACACATAATATTGTCAAAAAATTGCTTAATTAACCATTTAATCACATTTTTTAATCATATTATTAATTATAATTTAATTACATTATATTAATTAACCACATTAAATCAGCATTATCAATTTATATCAGTTTAATCTCAGTTCATTTTTAGTTATAATAAATATAAGTTAATTACCTTTTTTTACGCTTACCACCATATAATTGTCTTATTTTAAAAGAAAATCGTTGCTGATTACACCTAAGTATAACCGGCAACGATTAAAAATATCTAAATTCGCTATATATCCTGAAAGCTTTTAAATTATGCATCTAAGCCTCTTTATTACAATAATATGCATTAATCACTCTCTCGGCAGGCTTTAAGTACACCTCGTAGTTCTTCTGATTATTTATATCTGCTTCATCATACAGATGATTGGACCATGACCAGATGCATACACCCTTAAGCCATGGCCTCTTCATACATTTTGACAACATCTCATCAAACCATACAGCATGTCCATCCAGGTCGCTTTCCCCTTTTACCTCCCAGTTATTTGGCACCTCAGGTGATCCTGCCACTGACATACAGCCGGTCTCTGCAAAGAAAAAAGGCTTATTATACTTTTCCACAACGGCTTCTATTCTGTCAAGCTGTCTGTCCCAGTCAGTAAGAGGATAATATCCGCTTGATGATATTATATCCACACAGTCCCACCAGCTCACATTGTGTTCCTGGTATTTGTCAGTATTGTAGGATACCGCCCCATCATAGACTGACCGTATGGCAGCAATCACGTCACGCCACTCTTTTTCCCTGTGCTCACTCATCACCAGCTCACAACCTGCAATAAACAGCTCGCAGCCATGTTCCTTAGCAATCCTTGCATAATGCACCTGAAAATCAGTGTATGACTTAAACCAGTTGCCCCATTTAGGCTCACACACCACATCCTCATCAAAGAAGCTGATAAATGCTCTCCATGTACCATCCATACAATTTACAGTAGGCTTAAGCGCCACCCTGAGGCCTAGCTTCTTTGCATAATCTATCATATTGCAAAGCTCATCGTCCGTCATTGTCCTGTCAGTGGTATATAAGATATCCTCAGAGTGTGCCGTCTTCTGCAGTCCACCCGGCACAAACGTCACGAAATTGGCTCCTGTGCGCTCCTTCATAAGCCTAAGACTCTCCCTTGCCTCAGTCGTATCGAAATCCCCTGCTCCCGCAAACGGTGCAAACGTAAATCCTTTAATGTACTCCATGTCATCCTCCATATTCTCTTATTATAGTTTTTTGTTTATTGAGTATATATCATCTTTTCGAATAAATTGCAAATTAAAATATAATCGTACCCCGCACCGCGGGTGAATGGCTTTGCTTCACTCCTATAACGAAAAAGAGATATCCTTCGTGGATATCTCTTTTTGTTATAAGAGCGATAGACGGGGCTCGAACCCGCGGTCTCGACCTTGGCAAGGTCGCGCGTTACCAACTACGCCACTATCGCATGTATTAAGTTGTGTGCTCTCTTGTGCTTGGCACGTGTTATATAATACATGATAGTAGCGTATCTGTCAACCATTATTTTAAATTTTTTGTAAAAATTTAAAATAAAATATTTTATAGACGCTTCACAGCATCCATCGCAAGCACCGAGCGTTCACATTCTTCTGCCGAGAGTGTATGATCACCAAGCAGAATAATCTTTGTTCCCTGACCGGATCGTGTTATGATTCCCTTCACCTGATTGGGTATCATATTCTGTGTTTCATCTATTATAAGGTTATCTGAAAACTTTTTCAAAAATTTCCAAAATAACTGTTGACAGATGCTCCTCTATCGTGTATTATATAACACGTGCTCGACACAAGAGAGCTCACAAACATAACAAATGCGATAGTGGCGTAGTTGGTAACGCGCGACCTTGCCAAGGTCGAGACCGCGGGTTCGAGCCCCGTCTATCGCTCTTATAACAAAAAGAGATATCCTTCATGGATATCTCTTTTTCGTTATAGGCAGGAATATCTGTCATATTTGCGCGTCCCCACACATATTATATATAAAACAACCACAGGAGGCGCATATGAGTGCAAAAACAAAAATCGTCGTTGTAAAAATGAAGCATGTCATTATGACCGGAGTGCTCCTGGGCATACTGCTTCTTCTGATAATTTTCGCTGCTACATATTTCTTTTCAGGTGATGAGCCAAAGCCTGCAGTCGAAGAAACCGGCATGTATACACCGGGTGTGTACAATACATCTGTAGCGCTGGGTGGGGCGGCTATCGATGTGTCTGTGGCGGTGGACAGTAATAACATTAACTCCATAAGCCTTGAAAACATGACTGATTCGGTGGAAACCATGTATCCGCTTGTTGAGCCTGCTATGAACGAGCTCGTATCGCAGATTGTGCAAAATCAATCCACCGATAATATTTCCTATGCCAATACCAGTCAGTACACCTCCAAAGTGCTGCTCAATGCCATTGATAGTACACTCTCCAAAGCAAAAAAATCTGACAGCTCAAATACCGAAGAAAATGCAAAGACTGTATCTGAATCACAAAAAGAGCACGGGGATTCTTCAAAAACTGAAAATACCTCGCAGTAACCTGCGAGGTATTTTAACTTAATCATATAAATCGTAAAATATATGTTATGTATCAAAAATATAATCTACTGCTCACTGTCTGTAGATAATCCCTGTAGATAATCGCTGACAGCACTGATATCTGCGTAATAGCAGTTCACCGGACGACTCTTCTCATAGTACTGATATCCGGAGTAACCGCCCCAGCCTACTAATGCGACTACAGCCGCAGCTGCAACAATTCGTGCTATAACACGCTTTACTTTATTTCTGGCATTTGTCTTTTTACGATTTGCCTTTTCATTCTTATATTTATCAACCTTTGCCTGACTCATTGCTTTTCTCCTTTAACTCAATGCAATAATTCTACTACATTTTGCGGGAGATATCAAGGCATTTCATCATAGCTTCAAAAACACTGCTTCTCATGCCCTTTTCCTCAAGCACACGCACAGCCTGGATAGTTGTTCCGGCCGGTGAGCACACCATATCCTTGAGCTCGCCCGGATGCTTTCCTGTCTCGAGAACCATTTTTGCACTTCCAAGCACTGCCTGGGCTGCAAATGTATATGCCTGGCTCCTTGGCATGCCGCCTGCTACAGCTGCATCTGCCATGGCTTCGATAAACATAAACACATATGCCGGTGAACTTCCGCTGACTGCTGTCACTACATCCATGAGCTTCTCGTCTATCATCTCAGCCTTTGAAAATCCCGAGCACAAATCAAGCACTGTATCAAGCTCTGCCTGCGATACTCTTTCATTTGCACAGACTCCCATCATGCCCTCACCAACCATGGCAGGTGTATTTGGCATGGTACGTATAACCTTTAAGCTCTTTCCAAACATCTCGTCAAACCACGAAAGTGACTTGCCCGGTGCAATCGAAACAATGATTTCATCGTCACTAACAGTGTCCTTTATCTCTGCTATAACCTCCTCATAGTACTGTGGCTTTACTGCTAAAAACAAAATATCTGCAAACTCTGCTACGCTCTTATTGTCCGCTGTCAGCCTGATTCCAAGCTCTGCTGCATTCTTTTCTCTGGAGCTTTCGGTCTTTGCAGATGCAAGAATATCGCTTGCCTGTGCCTTGCCTGATGCCAGCACTCCGTGTATCATTGCCTTTCCCATGTTTCCACAACCTATGAAGCCTAATTTCTTACTCATATTATCCTCCTGCCGTAATCAATATATCTGACTATTCAAAGCATCCAAAATCATGTTTAACAGTCAGTATTTTTGCAAACTATTTTAGCACACTTCATTCAATCATGCAAAATATCTTTTAACTCTAATATCATCTTATGCATCAAAACCTGAATGTACAGGCAGACCTCTGTGCTCAACAGGAGTGGAAAAAACTATCTGTGTACTTGTCTTGCCGAATTTCTGCAGATTGTTGATAAAGTCATCAAGCTCCTTCGTATCTAAAAACTCCACCTCTATGAGCATAGAATACTCTCCTGTCACACAATTGCACTCTATGACATTCTCCACACTCTCAATAAACGGATAAAACTCTTCCTTTTGTACAGGCTCCAGGTCCAGATTGACAAAAGCCTTTATCTTATAGCCCAGATTAACCGAATCAACAGTGGCATGATAGCCCTTTATGATTCCCTTGCTCTCCAATCTCTCTATTCTGGCTGTTACAGCCGGTGATGACAAAAACACCTGTGCCGCTATCTCCTTTATCGCTATACGTGCATTTTCCTGCAGCAGCTCTACTATTTTCTCATCAATCATATCCAATGCATTCTTAGTCAAGGTACCGCCTCCTAATCTCTCTTTTGTAAATGTGATTTTTCCAACAAAAAGAGGGCGCAGATAACCTAATATCTGAACACCCTCGTTCACTTTACTTTATTAATTAATTACTTTAGAAAAATAATATCATTAATCAATATTACTTGTCAAGATTAAGATCTGTAATCTCCGTTAATTTTTACATAATCATATGTAAGATCACAGCCCCATGCCTTGGCTGACACATCTCCCTGGTGTAAATCTATGTCGATGTAAATCTCGTCCTCATGCAGTATCTTTGCTGCCTCCTCCTCTGAGAAGTCAACTCCGGCACCGTTCTCGCACACCTTGATGCTTCCTGCTGTTGAGCGCAGGTGAAGCTCCACCTTGTCTATATCAAAATCAGCCTCCGCATAGCCTATAGCACAAAGGATTCGTCCCCAGTTGGCATCCTCGCCAAACATAGCACACTTTAAAAGTGGTGAACGGATAACGCTCTTTGCCACAATAATTGCTGTATCAAGATCAGGCGCACCTGCGCATGTGCACTCTAAAAGCTTTGAAGCACCCTCTCCATCCTTTGCAAGCATTCTTGTAAGATTTGAAAGTACCTCGTACAGTGCATCCTTAAAGGTCTGATAATCATCATTCTCTGTAGTAATAGGTGTGTTTCCTGCAAGACCGTTTGCCATGATGCTTACCATATCATTGGTAGAGGTATCGCCGTCAATGCTTAAGCAGTTGTAGGTAACCTTTACAATCTCGCTCAAGGCCTTCTGGATGAGCTCCGATGAAATGGCAACATCTGATGTGATAAAATTTAAGGTAGTAGCCATGTTCGGGTGAATCATGCCGCTTCCCTTTGCCATACCGCCTACTGTACACTCACTGTCTCCAAGCATGAACTTTACCGCATACTGCTTTGGAACGGTATCTGTAGTCATTATAGCGTTTACAGCCCTGTCGTTGCCGTCTGCCGAAAGTCCCTTTGCAAGCTCCTTTATATGGCTCTCGATAGGCTCAATAGGAAGCACCTGGCCAATAACTCCTGTAGATGCCACTATAACCTCGTTTGGATCAATCGAAAGCTCTGCTGCTACAAGCTCGCACATTCTCTGAGCCTTCTCTACTCCGTCAGCATTGCAGGTGTTGGCGTTTTTGCTGTTGGCAATAACAGCCTTTGCCGTATGTCCTGATGCCTCAAGGTGTGCCTTTGTCACCTGAATAGGCGCGCCCTTCACCTTGTTTGTTGTGTAAACAGCCGCCGCCTGACACTGTGTTTCTGAATAAACTAAAGCCAGGTCATTTTTGTTTTTGTCACTGTTTAATCCACAGTTTAATCCGTTTGCAACAAAGCCTTTTGCTGCACAGACACCCTTTTTTACCTTTATAAAACTCATTTGTATAATACCTCGATTCTTTTAATATGTCCAATCCCCAACATATCGTATTTTTGATATATGAACGATAGACTGTAACATCCTCTCGTTACTCTATCTCTTTCATGACGCTCTTGTAAGCCGGACGGATAATCTTGTTCATGCCGACAATCTCCTCAAGCCTGTGGGCACTCCAGCCAACGATTCGCGCAATGGCAAAAAGAGGTGTGTAAAGCTCCATAGGAATACCAAGCATATCATAAACAAAGCCGCTATAGAAATCGACATTCGGAGAAACACCCTTAAAGATATGGCGCTTTTCAGCGATAATCTCAGGAGCCACCTTCTCTATTGTATTATAGAGATTCATCTCATTATCTCTATTCTTTGCCACCGAAAGTTTCTCCACATAGCCTCTGAATATACGCTCTCGCGGGTCAGAAAGTGAATACACCGCATGTCCCATTCCATAGATGAGTCCCTTGTGGTCAAACACCTCACCATCCATCATTTTTCTTAGGTATGCTCTCACCTCATCCTCATCATCCCAGTGCTTCACATGCGAACGGATGTCCCGCATCATCTCCATCACCTTGATATTGGCACCGCCGTGCTTTGGTCCCTTAAGGGATGACATGGCTGCCGCGATAGCAGAGTATGTATCTGTACCTGCCGATGTAACCACACGGGTGGTAAATGTAGAGTTGTTTCCACCGCCGTGCTCCATGTGAAGAATAAGTGCCATATCAAGCACCCTTGCTTCAAGCTCTGTATATTGATTGTCAGCTCTGAGCATCCTAAGGAAGTTTTCAGCTGCCGAAAGCTTTGGATCCGGCCTGTGAATATACATGCTCTGATCATTTTCATAATGATTATACGCATGATAACCGTAAACTGCAAGCATCGGGAATATTGCAACAAGTGATAAGCACTGTCTGATATTGTTGTCGATGCCCGCCTTTGCTACAAGAGGATCATATGAAGCCAGTGTCAGTATACTTCTCGTCATGGAATTCATGATATCCTTTGACGGAGCCTTCATGATGACATCCCTCGTAAAGTTGGTAGGAAGGGTTCTGCTTCTTCCTAAAACCTCTGTAAACTCAGCCAATTCACTCTCAGATGGCAGCTGCCCGAAAAGCAGCAGATAAGCAATTTTTTCAAAACCAAACTCACCGGGCCTTAAGTTGTTTGTAAGCGTCTTTACATTGTAGCCCCTGTACCACAATTGTCCGTCACATGGCACGCTGCTGCCATCCTCGCCCGTTTTAAATGAAACAATCTCTGAAATATTCGTAAGACCTGTCAGAACTCCCTTTCCGTTTACATCCCTAAGTCCTCTGTTGACACCATATTCCCTGAAAAGACTATCTGAAATTGTGTCATTTTTGATACAAATATCCTGTTTTTTTGCAGCGTAATCCGCTAATAAATTATTGCTTTTTGACATCCATTCACCCTTCCTTTTTACCTTTAGGTGACTATTCAGAACCATCCACGCACATTCGCAAAACCGCACGATACTCGTGCTTTGTCTACACTCCGTTACAGTCCGCGCTGAACAAACGTCCCCCGGACGTTTAGCGCCGCTACTACGCAGCTAATTTTGCTCATATGTGTGGGGGTGGCTCTATTCGAGCCACCAGAGAACAGGAAAATCTGCTGCTTACATGCAAGCATGACGCATCAGCTTTTTTGTTCTCAGTGGTTCTGAATAGTTACCCTTTTAGAATATATTATATCCGTTTTCTTAGAAATTGGCAAACCCATTCATGAATCCGTAGCCAAAAATTTTATTTGGATAGTCGGTTTTTTCTTTTCTGCGGCAGTTTCTTACCATGGCATTTTTTATATCCACTCCGTTTGCGAGCAAAAGATTGCCTCTCACTATCATCCACTCCATGATGAGAGCCGCCACCGCTGCAGTGATTGCAGCAGCCGCCGATGTACCACTTAGTGCTATATACATTCCTCTTGGATTTGCCCCTGTGATATCCACAGCCGGTGCTACGAGATCCGGCTTTATTCCACCATCTGCGTCAAAGCCCCTTCCCGACTCTAAAAGTATTGCATCATTTAGGGAATTATAGCCTCCCGCCGTTATCACAAGCTTAGCATCCGAAGGCATGGTCAGCGTGGTATCAGGCTCCGAGACAATAAAGCTCACATCAGTATCAAGAAGTCCTGTCATCGGGAGCCACATATTAAAAACGCCTCCAATAGTCATAAGTGGAAATACCCTGATGGTCCACACTCCCTTCACCACCTTTTCAAAGCGGATAAATATAAGCATATCCCTCGTCTGTCTGCCGGTCTGCCTGTAGTCAATAGTCACCGCTGTTCCCTCAAGAAGAAATGAGTATTCACCGCTGTCTGGTCGCATTGGTACCCCGGCTGGATTTGATTGTCCGCTAGGCGATATGACGGAAAGCGTAAATAGCTCAGGTGAAAGTGCCCAGCATTCCAGATAAAAGCCATCCATATCCTGCTCAACATTTATCTCAATATCATCGACTGTATCTGTTATGCGCCCTTTATAATGATGCCTGCTGTTCGCCTCATTGCCCGCTGCCGCAACCACAGCCCTGCCTCTTTTTGCCGTGATATAGTCCAGATACTCTGAAAGATCCTCAGCTCCCGTGTGGCTTCCGTTATTGCAGCCAAGCGCCATGCAAAAGACAGCCGGTACTCCCTTTTGACCTGCAAACTCATCTGCAAAATGCACTGCTCTCATCACATCAGCCTCCGAGTACACTATTTTACGATCCGGAATAAAGTAGAAATCATACAGATTTTGAGGTGCCCTTTTCAGCTTTACGACAATAAGCTTAGCCTGTGGTGCCACACCTGCAAAATCATCCTGCGGTCTGTCATTGCCACATATCACGCTCGCCACAAACGTACCATGCCCATCCTCATCGCCCGGTATGCTCTCATATGGATTTTCCGATAAAATAGCAGCATTTATCTCATCCTCAGAATAAACCGTATCCGTATTCTGATCCCAGAGCACTGCAATCTTCGTCTTACCCTCAGGTGTCATAAAAGCCTCCTGCGCATAATTCACACCTGTGTCAATAACCACCACATACACACCATTTCCGTACAGTCCCGGAACAAACTCCCTTTGAAGCCTGAAAACACCGCTCTTTACAAGTCCCTGCGTGGATAAAGGAACAAGACACTTTGGAATAGCCGAATACGAATAAACTCCCACCAGAAGTGGTGGGAGTCTTTCGTAATCCTCATATGTCCATATCTCGTAGTCATTGCCCAATGTCTCTATGATATCAGGAGCTATTAACGGTGGAATGAACTCCTTTTTTGATACTATGAACTGCATATTTTACCTCATATGATATAATATTTAAATATGAGGGTCAAAAGATATTTTGACCCTCATATAATTATATTCTATAAATAAAAATATGCTACCATATTTATCTAATATAAACAAAGCTTCGACCAAAATTTACTCGCGACTTCCATGACATGTAAAATAAATCACCTGGTAATCCTGCGAAAGCACGGCAAGCAGCCTTCTGCCTCGAGCAAGCTTCTCATCATCCAGATTCACAAACGGATCGTCAAGTATGAGGAACGGCTTCTCGCCCGGATACATCGCATCCACAAGCGCAAAACGCATACATATGCCTATCAGGTCCTTGTAGCCTGCCGACATGGTTCTCACATCGCGAAGCTGCCCCTGCTCCTTCATCCTTATTGAAATATTGGCATCCACCTGCCAGTCTCTGTCTGTATTTTCTGTCAGGATACCGAAGTACTTCTGGAATCCATTGGAAATAGGCGCCATGTATCTGGCAGTAAACTGCTCCCTTGCCCTGGTCAGATAGTCTGATGTAAGCCCAAGTATCTCGTACTTATGCTTTTCCTCAGCCTGTATCTGCTTGCAGTTGCGATACTCCTGCTCCTTTTCATCCCTCATATCAAGCTGCTCCTGCAGATCATCCATCTGTCTGCCGTACTGCACTAAGGATGCCCTGATTTCATCGAGGCTGCATTCCACCTTTGAAATCATCTCATTAAGCTCATCAAGTGTATACGGACACTCATTTGGTGCAAGAAGCTTGTCCATATCGTTGTCATTCTCAAACTGCGTTTTCTTCTGAAGAGCACTGTCCATATTTTCCTTTGCAAAGCCGACCTCTGCGAGCTGCTTTTTCATCTGTGAAAGTGTCTGTGTATATTCTGTAGTACTGTCATATCCATAGAGACTTAAATACTCATCAAGCGAAGCCTTTGCCTTCTCATAGTCAGCCTTTGTCTTGGCGCGCTTTCCTATCTGCTCGTTGAAACGACTGTAGTCATGAACCTTTGTTCGAAGCTCATAAAGCTTCTCCTGATACTGCGATTCATCTGCTTCAATCGAAAAGCTGTCAAAAAACTGCGATACCTCATGCTCCATTGATGTAATGCCGCTTTGGATCTGCTCAAGCTGCTCCTTTAATTCCTGAATCGGTATCTCCTTCTGCTTTATATTTTCCTCACGCTCAGCCATAAGCCTGATGTATGCTCTCTGCTTTTTGTTGTTCAGACGGATTCCATAGACCATCATGACAACACCGCAAAATGCCATAGTGATTCCCGCTATACCGATTGCCAGAAGCATGATTTCCTTCACATTGTACTTCTCATTCAGGCTGAATGCTGTGGCAACAACCGCTGCCAAAAGGCCTATAACCATAATCACAATACCTGCAGGTACAAGCTTTGTCTTCTCCGGTGCCTCCGGCTCCTCCTCATCATCTGCCATCTGTGCAATGGAGGTCATCTGCGAGAGCTTGAGCTCCATGTGGCTGTACTCATTCTTGACACTCTGGATGTTTGCAATCTTCTTTTGCATCTCATCAAGACCATCATCAGATGGCACACCATCCTTAAACATACCTGAAAGTGTATCTAAATACTGCTCCTCCTCAGGCGTAAAGCTCAGATTATCTTCTACAGCCTTTAAGCTTTCAAGCTCTCCGGCCTGCTTTGTCTTTTCCAAAAGCTCTGCCTCATCCGGTGCTTTGTCTCCAAAAACTGCCGATGCAGCATTGTAAATGCTCTCTTTCTCCTTTGCAACGGCACAAAGCTGCTCGTAGTTTTCACGAAGTGCCTGCTTTCTGCTGTCCTCAGATGCCACCTGAAGCGCCCTGCCGTACTCGGCTCTGATACCGGTAAGCTCCTTCTTCTGGGCAGTTTTCTCATCTATTTTCTGTGAAAGCTGTGCTGCCGCCTCATCCGCGGCCTGATACTTCTTAAGCTCCTGTTCCAAGGCTGTGAGTGTATTTACACGCTTTTTGATGGAGCCTGTGATACGGTTTGGTGACATCTTGTTCATCATATCCTTAATGTCCGCTGTCGCCGACTCGAAGTTGTTGATGTCATTTGTATTTTCCGCCATATTGCCAAGCTTTGCGCTGATGCTGTCTGATGACGAAAACATGCAGTCTGCCTGCGCTATGTATATCGTTCTCTTGAACGAGCTGCGGTCGAGGTCAAAAAGCTCCTCTCCAAGCAGTGGTGAAAAATCATCACACTCAACCATGGTTGCAAGCCTGTATAAGTGAAAATCATCCTGCTTTTCTGTGAGGCCAAAGGTCCTTACAAGTCTGTACTCCACTCCATCGGCCTCAAAATCAAGCTCTCCACCATAAGTGCCGCCCTGCCATGGCTTATAGAGCTTTCTTTCCCTCTCAAAGGCGCCCGGCTCCTTTTTCGTATCAAAGCCGTACAGCATAGCCTTCAAAAAAGCCGCAAGTGTACTCTTTCCCCAGCCGTTTGGCTGGTTTATGACATTGACTCCATCATTGAAATTGATATTAAAATCGGACAGCTTTCCGAAGTTGTTTATGTGACAAGCTATTAATTTCAATTTCTAAATCTCCTCCCCGCTAAGCGCCGATATACCACACCTGATGACCTCAGACTTCTGCTCCTCGGTCATATCTGAGCCAAGCACCATCCGTATGAACTCACCCTTAAGTGATGCATCCTTTTCGTATTCACTGTAATTGATGAGAAGTCTTGTCTCATCATACACCTTTTCATAGTAGAAATATTCCTCGAACATATCCTTGAGGAAATCTGTGTTTATCTCACAATCCACGTCCACCTCACCTACAAGCACGAACTTTACCATGCTTCTCGATGAATATTCACTGTCCGAAATGGCTTTTTCCATCTTCACAGCCACATCCTGTGTGGTCATGGCTCCTGTCACATCCACATACAGCGTGTAGAGGCTCCTGTACGCAAACGGTACAAAGCTAAAGCCTGCCGTGAGCTTCTCATCATCTATATCAAGCACCACAAAGCCCTTTTGTCCACACTCATCAAAGCCTCTTCCCTCTAAACAGCCGCTGTAGCAGTACATGCCACGGTTGTCAAGCTGTCCGCTCTGATACTCATGCACATGACCGAGCGCGAGATAATCAATGCCCTTATTCTTAAGGTCGCCTGTGGAAATCTCATCACCGAGCTGTCCGTGGAGAGTGACAACGTTGTAATTGTCATTGTCGAGCACAAGAGAATTGTACATGGCAGCCTGGTTAGACTTGTCTATCTCAAGACCTGTTATTGTGATATTTCCATAGCTGTATGAGGTCCACTGATTAGAAAAAAGCTTAAGGTTGTCAGGGATTTCATCGAGCTTCGATATGAAATTGTCCGAGTCGTGATTACCCTTAAGATAATAGAAATCGATATCCGGATTTGACGTAATCGAATCCTTTACCAGATTTCTGGCAGTCGCTGACACATTTCTCGTGTCAAATAAATCGCCTGCTATGATAATCCCCTTTACATCGTTATTTTTGGCGTACTCTATCATCCTTGAATATGTACGCAGTATTTCCATTTTTCTCTCTTTTGCCTGCTCCTTTGACAGATTCGAGGTCATCTTCGAATCCAGATGCAGGTCTGCACAGTGGATAATTTTCATTTTTATAATCCGCCTTTCTGCGAAAGGTACCAATGTATCATGAAACACGTTGGCTACCTTTCGCTTTTCTAATCTATCTGTCTCCTGTTATAATTGTTTTATAAGACTGACACACTACAGAACACGTGGAGGTGAGTGGCGGGGCTGTATAGCGGCGACCTCGCATTTTTATATGTTGTCGGTCATCCGTTAAGGCATCAATGATTGGCGCATAACAGTAGCCCGTAAACTTATCTCTTCCAAAGTCGACTCGATTTTGCCGGATGACCAGTCACTGTCAGTTTTATAACTATAAATCATCAGGAGGTTATTTTATTGTCGTTTAAAATTCTCAAAAATAACTGTTGCGGACTTGATGTCCACAAAACTTGGATCTATGCCTGTATCGGTATTACTGATCCAAATAATCGTACAGAATATAAGCAGGCTCGCTTTTCTTCTTTTACTAAAGGTTTGCAAGAGTTGTGCAATTGGCTTGCCAAATACAACTGTACTGATGTTTGCATGGAATCTACCGGTAAGTATTGGATTCCTGTTTTTAATATCTTGGAGAAGAATAACATTTGGGTTACTCTTTCCCACCCCAAATATACCAAGCCTCAAAAAGGCAACAAGACGGATCGTAAGGATGCCAAGTGGATTTGTGATTTATATATGTGCGGAATGGTTAAACCTTCTTTTATTCCACCTGCTGACATCCGTCAATTAAGAGATCTTGTAAGATACCGATACAAACTTACCTGTATGATTACCGGTGAGAAGAATCGTGCTCATAACTGTCTTACTGTATCCAACTTAAAGCTGGACGATGTCTTTTCTGATATATTTGGAAAATCATCCCGCTCCATTACGGAACAGATTTTACAACACCCTGGGGAAACTTTTGATGTAACACCTTTTGTGGATAGCAGGTGTAAAACTCCTATTGAAGAAATACAGGCTGCTATTGATGGTGCTATCTCTACGGAACAAGCTGTAAAGCTTAGACAATGTCTGAATCACATCGATGAATTAGAAAAGCATCAAGCTGAAATAGAACGGGAAATCTTTCGTCTCAGTGATAAATACGAAGAAGTCCTTAAGCTTATACGAACCATACCAGGATTCGATAAGAACCCAATGACTGCCATTCAGGTGCTTTCTGAAATCGGAGGTGATATGTCTGTCTTCCCCACAGCTAAAAACCTCGTTTCATGGGCTGGATGTTGTCCTCGTAATGATCAAAGCAATCAAAAAATCAAATCCACTAGGATTTCCCGTGCTGGTTCTTATTTTAAACCAATTTTGGTGCAAATTGCAAATGCTTTAATCAAATCCAAGAAACATCCTGAATTTACTACCCGTTACAAACGTATAAAAGCACGCCATGGTCACAAGAAAGCTATCATTGCCATCTGTCGTATGATCCTGACCGCTATCTGGCACATACTCACAGATTTAAAACCATATACACCAGAAGGCTTTCTTGAGTCACGTCCTGTGAACGATTCAAAAGTATTAACCACTTCACAGGCACTTAATCTACTTAAACAACGAGGATATATCATCAAAGATGATGCTGTTCATGTTACCTGATTAGGTGTTGTGTCTATATTTATATTTGATTTTTATACCACCGAAAGATGGTTTATTTGCTATGCCCTTTATTTCTTGTCTGTCTTCTACTTATTTGTTTCAAACTTCCAATTCCTCTCTTACGAAATATGCGTTACCTCATATTTCTGTGCTGAATAGTTACAATCCTTTAACAATTAAACATGCTGACTGTCTGCAAGCTCAGGTGTACCTCTCATCTGAATGAGCGGGCCGCCCTTCTTCTCCACATAGTCCTTAGTGATTGTAACCGTGCCGATATTGTCATCCTTTGGTATCTCATACATGATATCGAGCATGAAATCCTCTATAATCGCACGAAGGGCTCTGGCTCCGACCTTCTTTTCCTTTGCCATCTTGGCGATGGCATAAAGCGCATCATCGTCGAACTCAAGCCTTACCTCATCCATCTCAAGGAGCTTCTGATACTGCTTGATAATGGCATTCTTTGGCTCCTTCAATATCTTTACAAGCATATCCTCGGTGAGCGCCTCAAGTGAGAACATGATAGGAAGTCGTCCGATAAACTCAGGAATCATTCCGAATTTGCGGATATCTTCAACAGTTGCCTGCATGAGCAGGTTCTCATCCCCATCATACTTGTCCTTCAAATCAGCCTTAAAGCCTATAGAAGCCTCCTTGTTCAGGCGCTCCTTTATGATATCCTCAAGTCCCGGGAAAGCACCTCCGCATATAAAGAGAATATTTCTCGTGTCAACTGTGGTCATCGGAACCATGGCATTCTTGCTGCTGGCACCAACCGGCACCTCAACCTCTGAACCCTCTAAAAGCTTAAGCATACCCTGCTGCACGGACTCTCCGCTCACATCACGCTGGTTGGCATTTCTCTTCTTTGCAAGCTTGTCTATCTCATCTATAAAAATGATACCGTGCTCAGCTCTCTCCACGTCATTATCTGCAGCCGCAAGCAGCTTACTTACCACACTTTCAATATCGTCACCGATATATCCGGCCTCAGTAAGTGATGTGGCATCTGTTATGGCAAGTGGCAAATCTAAAAGCTTTGCAAGAGTCTTTACGAGATATGTCTTTCCTGAACCTGTAGGTCCGATCATGAGCATATTAGATTTCTCAATCTCCACACCATCATATTTATTTGAAGCCTGCTTTGCAGTTGTATTCTCTTCCTGCGCCTTATGCTTATTGTCAGCCATGACACGCTTGTAGTGGTTATATACTGCAACCGACATGACCTTCTTTGCATGCTCCTGACCTACCACATAGTCATCAAGACTCGCCTTAATCCTATGCGGTGCAGGAATTGAGTGAATGTCAAGAATCGGCTCGACCTTTTTCTCTTCCTTTGGTTTTTTCTTCTTAAGCTTCTGGCTGTTTGGTATGCCTCCTGTCAGATCTGACAAATTTATCATGCTGATATTGGGCATATTGCCAAAATCCATATTGCTTATATTTCCCAGATTTCCGAGGTTGCCAAAATTACCATTGCTCATGGAGTCAAAGGTCTTTTGCATACAATCGCTGCAGATGCACAGGTTCGGCTGGATATGTATCATCTTGCCTGCCACGCTCTCCGGTCTGCGGCAGATGTAGCAGACATCCTCGTAGTCGTTTGACTTGTTATCGTTTGTATTATCTATGTTATTTGTAGTTTCTTCATTATTATCCTGAATATTGTCAGGTACTTCCTTGAAATCATCATTATTCATAGGTGAATTACCGCCTTTGTATCATTTGGCTGCTTTATCAGCCATTTCACTATTATACACTACTGAATAAATGCATGCAAGCAAGCTGAGGCGCTTTTAAAAAAAAGAACCGACAGATCAAAAGACCTGCCGGTTCCATTTTCTTAATATCTATCTTCCACAAATAATTTGGGTCAATCATTTTTCTTATGGGTTTAGCCCCAAATGTTTTAGGTTATCGCCATCCTGCCGCCATCCTTGACAGGTCAAAAAATAAATGCTGTGGGTTAATCACCGACGG
>NZ_JBQKGQ010000028.1:0-28244 GCF_052118705.1 Agathobacter sp. LCP21S3_B2
TGCCCTTTTTTAGGCTATCTTCTGGAAAGGTGAGGTATTGGGAGTGGTTGTAATGGCAACTACGGTAGATTTTGTGCACGCTTATACTGCCGTGAATAATTCAGGTTAAATGTATACAGAAAATC
This sequence comes from Agathobacter sp. LCP21S3_B2, assembly GCF_052118705.1. Classification (NCBI taxonomy): domain Bacteria; kingdom Bacillati; phylum Bacillota; class Clostridia; order Lachnospirales; family Lachnospiraceae; genus Agathobacter; species Agathobacter sp. LCP21S3_B2. Next base: position 126 of record NZ_JBQKGQ010000028.1, read on the forward strand.
GATAAGGAGAATTGTTAAAATGACAGAATACATGCGTTTGGAATCAGATTCAATTGGCGAGATGGAGGTACCGGGCGAGGCCTATTACGGAGTACAGGCATTGAGGGCAAATGAGAATTTCCCGATAACAGGCAACAGCCTGCATCCTGACTTTATCAAAAACATGGCAAGGATAAAAAGAGCCGCAGCTATCACAAATATGAGAGCAGGACGATTAAAGCCTGAGATAGCAAATGCTATAGAGTCAGCCTGCAATGAGGTGGTATGCGGAATGTTTGCATCTGAGTTTATAGTTGACGGAATACAGGGTGGTGCAGGAACCAGTGCAAATATGAATATGAATGAAGTGATAGCAAACAGGGCAATCGAGATGCTCTGCGGTAAAAAGGGAGATTATTCTATCGTACATCCAAACGATCATGTAAATATGGCGCAGTCCACAAATGATGTGATACCGACAGCCGGAAAGCTCACGGTACTGGATTTGTTAAAGAAACTGGAAAAGAGCCTTAAGAAGCTGGATAGTGCACTATATAAAAAGGCGGATGAATTTGACGGAGTGATAAAAATCGGAAGGACGCAGCTGGAGGATGCTGTGCCGATGAGACTCGGACAGTCATTCCACGCATATGCCACAATGATAGAGCGTGATATGGACCGCATAGAAAAGGCGAAAAAAGAGATGTATACGGTCAATATGGGGGCAACAGCTATCGGAACAGGCATAAATACTTCTGAGTATTATTTTGACCACATCGTTCCAACACTGGCAAGGGTCAGTGGGTATCCACTTGTACAGGCAGATGATTTGTTTGATGCGACAGAAAATCTCGATGGCTTTGTCAGAGTCTCTTCGTGCCTCAAGGCATGTGCTGTAAATCTTTCCAAGATGTGCAATGACCTTCGTATACTGGCCAGTGGACCAAAGGCCGGCTTTGGTGAAATCACACTCCCTGCAATGCAAAACGGCTCCTCAATCATGCCGGGCAAGGTAAATCCTGTCATTCCTGAGGTTGTATCCCAGGTGGCATTTCACATAATAGGCCATGATGTGACCATCACCATGGCAGCAGAGGCAGGTCAGATGGAACTCAACGCATTTGAGCCTGTTGTATTCTATAATCTTTTTGATTCGATAAGCACACTCACGCATGCTGTAGACACACTTACTGACAACTGCATAATCGGAATAACCGCAAATGAGGAGCGCTGCCAGAAGCTGCTTGATGCTAGTGTCGGAATCACAACGGCACTCTGTCCGTACATCGGATACAAAAAGGCTGCAAGCCTTGCCAAGGAATCGCTGCGCACAGGTGTACCTGTAAAGAAGCTGGTTTTAAAGCACGGACTTATGAAGGAAAAGCAGCTTGATGTGGTGCTTGATCCGTATGCGATGACAGAGGCAGCTACTAAGAAGAACAAGGCAAAGGTTGGTTAAAGCATGATAAAGGCAATTACAGCCACTTACCATTGAGAAGATATTGATTTCTCTCAGCTCCGACTGAGACAAATTGTATTTCATGTCTTAGCATGTCCTCAAGGAAGTTTATGTAGCGCTTAGCATTTACCGGCAGCTCATCATATGACCTGCAATTTGATATATCGGTTTTCCACCCCGGCAGCATTTTGACTACCGGGGTATATTTTTCCAGATTTTCGGTGGGGTCAAAGACGTTTGTTACAGCATTTTTATACTGATATCCTGTGATAACAGGAATCTGATCCATGATGCTCAGGACATCTAGCTTGGTCAGTGCGATTTCAGTCCATTCACCGTTCATAGCTTTTCCGCGACAAATGGTCCGGCTCCGACACAGGTAGAGTATGCCTTTAGTACACCGACCACATGGTCTAATGAGGCACCGGTATCTGTGATATAAGGTGCATATTTTGCAGCCTTCTGCCTGCACCATGACAAAAGAGCTGACAGAGACATAGGTTCCTGATGATAGCAGCCTGCAAGCTCAAGGTTTTTAGCTTCAAGCATGGTCTTAAGTCTGGCCTGTACATTCTCTTCGTCTAAGTGGAGTAAATCACCGAGACGGATTGTTTTTTTACGGTATTTATCGCTGTATGCATAGGCAATACCGCGTTTGGTAGAGCCGAAGGCTGCTCCGGACTTTGAAAGGCGCTCTTCCTCAAGCTCATCCTGTATTTTATGCCAAAGCCGATGGCAGAGAATGCGATAGCAAATAAAGAAATCGTTCAGATAGCTCTGGAGGAGGAGATACCGCAGAGAAATATATGTATGGTATACGATATTCATCACCCGATCAGTGCGGCGGCAAGAGAGTTAAAGAAAGTTATATCAGACAGCCATAAGGTGTGATTGGCAGTCGGTGGGATATACATAGGTAACTGGCAGGTTACATATTGCAACAGGTATGTTACACATTGGCAGGTTTGTAACTTACATCTCGTTTAATACTTTGTTAAAATATAGTCAGGCAGATAAGTTATAAGAATTTATCGGCAGAGTTTTTTAGGAGTATTTTTAAAATTGGAAGGAGATTTTACACTATGGCTAACAGAATCATGTTAAACGAGACATCTTATCACGGATCAGGTGCAATCCAGGAGATTGCAACAGAGGCAAAAGCGCATGGCTTTAAAAAAGCACTGGTATGCTCTGACCCTGACTTAATCAAATTTGGAGTTACAGCAAAGGTAACAGATATTCTTGATAAGAACGGATTGGAATATGAGCTTTACTCAGAGATTAAGCCAAATCCAACAATCGACAACGTAAAGCATGGCGTAGAGACATTTAAGAAATCAGGAGCTGATTACCTCATTGCAATCGGAGGCGGCTCTTCTATGGATACATCAAAGGCAATCGGTATCATCATCGCAAACCCGGAGTTTGAGGATGTAAGAAGCTTAGAGGGTGTTGCACCTACAAAGAAGCCTTGTGTTCCTATCATCGCAGTACCTACAACAGCAGGAACAGCAGCAGAGGTTACAATCAACTATGTCATCACAGATGTAGAGAGAAAGAGAAAGTTTGTATGTGTGGACCCACATGACATGCCAATCATCGCAATCGTAGACCCAGACATGATGTCATCAATGCCAAAGGGACTTACAGCATCAACAGGTATGGACGCACTCACACATGCTATAGAGGGCTACACAACAAAGGCTGCCTGGGAGATGACAGACATGTTCCATCTCAAAGCAATAGAGATTATTGCAAGATCCTTAAGAAGTGCAGTTGCCAATGAAAAAGAGGGACGTGAGGGCATGGCACTTGGAGAGTACATTGCCGGAATGGGATTCTCAAATGTAGGTCTTGGAATTGCTCATTCAATGGCTCATACACTCGGAGCTGTTTATGATACACCACACGGAGTAGCATGTGCTATGATGCTTCCAATCGTAATGGAGTACAATGCAGACTGCACAGGCGAAAAATATCGTGAAATCGCCCGCGCAATGGGAGTAAAGGGTGTAGATGATATGTCTGTAGAGGAGTACAGAAAGGCTGCAATCGATGCTGTAGCGCAGCTCTCTGTAGATGTAGGAATCCCAACAAAACTCGAGGCTATTAAGGAGGATGACTTAGACTTCCTCGCAGAGTCTGCTCACGCGGATGCATGTGCACCTGGAAATCCAAAGGATGCAAGTGTTGAGGATTTGAAGGCTCTTTTCCGTAAGATTATGTAATTCTGCAACAGCTTACAGGGATGTGGAGTTTGACATCTTGGCGAAAGCATGAGTATCGTGAGATTTTGCGAATGTATGTGGGATGTTTGTTAATAGTTACGATTAAGAATGAAATAAAATAGAAAATCCGGGAACTGTCAATTGACATCATTCCCGGATTTTTAACGCTGATATAACTATTCTGACCACCGTGCACATTGTAAAAACGCACGATACTTGTTCTAAATGGTTCTGAATATTACCTTGAATTATATCAGGTTTACCTCGCGAAACACGTCGGCAAGCTCCTTTGGCATAGCATCAGCGAGCAGTCCGGCAAGCTCCTGAGGGGTGAAGTTTTTATTGCCAAGCACCCACTGTGTTGTCATAAAGACAGAGCCCTGACAGTACATCTCAAGCTGGAACAATAGCTTGTCGGATATTTTCCGGTGGCTTTTTCCCTCAATCTGGTCAATATAAAACTGACGAATCAGCTCAAAATCATGCTCCTTTAGATTGTTCTGCTCATCATTTTTAAAAGCAGCCTTAAAGAAAAGTTGCTCCATCCGGATATATTCAAATTTTTTGATAAGGCTTTCGTACACGGTACTGCCCTCACCCATCTGGTGAAAGGATTCAATCAGTATCTTATCAAAATACCAGTTTATCAGGTCATATTTGTCCTGAAAATTTCTGTAAAAGGTTTGTCTGGTTACACCACATGTATCGCAGATTTCCTTAACCGTAATTTTTTCGACAGGAGAGGAAACCATGCATTCCTTCATGGCATTGGCCAGCTTGTATTTTATATTGTTGTTCATCTTTTCTCCCTGCAATAGTATGTTGCTGTCAGAACTTAAATTATTAAGCTTCTATACGCATATTTATATTATAATCAATTAAGGGATTTATGACAACGGATAAAAATAATAGATAGAAAATATAGAAAGAGGCTATATACATGAAAGACCTTACAAAAGGAAAACCATCAAGACTCATACTGGCATTTGCCATTCCAATATTTATGGCAAATATACTCCAGCTCACATACAGTATAGTTGACACGAGAATAGTCGGATCATATCTGGGAGAAAACTCACTGGCAGCAGTCGGAGCCACCACGACACTCAGCAATCTGATGATAGGCTTTTTGATGGGCTTAGCTAATGGATTTGCCATAATAACAGCCCAGAAATTTGGCGCAAGGGACTACGCCGGTGTAAAGAAATCGTTTGCACTGTCAATTAAAATGGGATGCATAATAGCGCTTGCTATAACGGTATTGTGCCTGTTATTTTTGCGTCAGATTCTTGGATTTTTAAATGTATCAAATGATTTGATGGGAATGGCTGTGTCATATATTTTTATTATAATAGCAGGGCTAGTAGCGACATTTTTGTATGATGCATGTGCGGCGGCACTTAGGGCACTGGGCGATACAGTTACGCCGCTTGTCATACTAGCCGTCTCGGTCTGTCTGAATATGGCAGGTGATATATTCTTTGTGGTCGTACTGAAGGCAGGAGTGGCGGGCGCTGCGATTGCCACTGTACTTGCACAGGTTATTGCGTTTATTGTGTGCTATGTATATATGGTAAAAAGATATGAGCTTTTGAGATTGTCCCGCAGTGATTTATTTGACAGTCATTTACTGCGAAGACACCTGAAATTTAGCGACGAAAATTGTGATACCGAAGGAGCAGAATTTAAAGGCATCGAGAATAATATGACACCTGAAGTAATAGCTGTGATGAGAAAGACAATGCTTAAGGCAGGTCTTTCTATGGCATTTATGAGTTCGCTGGTCAATATAGGCTCGCTGACCCTGCAGACTGCCATAAACCTACTGGGACAGGATATTATAGTAGCTCACACGGCTGCCAGAAAGATATCGGAGATATTCATGGTCATGTTTACCGTGTTCGGACAGACAATGGCGACCTTCTGTGGGCAGAATATAGGAGCGGGAGAAGTAGCCAGAGTGAAAAAGGGCATAAAACTGGCAATATTCTATACCTGCATATGGTGTACGATGGCAATTATCGCAAGCTACACAATAGGACCATGGCTGGTGAAGCTTGTAACAGGCACTAATAATCTTATTGTTATAAAAAATGCCACAAATTATCTCAAATTTGACACTCTGTTTTATTATGTGACCGCTGTTATATGTATAGTGCGAAATGCAATGCAGGGGCTTGGAGAGCAGATTACGCCGCTTGTATCAAGCTCACTTGAGATGGTGGGAAAGATAGTCATTGCATTTACACTTGTGCCACTGCTTGGTTATACAGGAGTGATAGTGGCAGAGCCGATAGTATGGTTTATCATGGTGATACCTCTTTTGGTGAAGATATACACAATGCCGGTGCTTAGGAAGCAGCCGGTTTCAGTGAGTTTGAAAAAATAAAGAGAGAAATTTTAGAATTTTTGTTTATAAAATACAAACCGCTTGCTATTTCTTTCACATATGATAAAATATAGTCAAAGCAGTTTTTCTATAGCAACCTGTGCGGTCGTTGGCACATTAATTACAGATATGACTATATGCTCTGTAAATATGTGAGGCATAATAAGATGTCGTCCGGCGATAAGGGCGTGCAGGGTCTTCAATACCTTAATTATTTTTCATATTCCCTGAAATTCTTGCTTTTAAATGTTTCATTATTTTATGTAAAGCAGGATAAGAGGGCTTTTACCACACAGATATTTCCTGCTTTAGTGTTTTCAAATGAAGGAGGCTATAGACTATTGTATTGACAATGATATTCTGAAGGAGTTTCTAAAGACTTACAGAAGTGAGGTGACGAAGAGTATGCAGTTAAATTATGAATTTGACAGGCAGCTTGAGCTTGAAAGAGCTGATGCTATCGAGGAAGGGATGGAAATAGGTATAGAAAAAGGTATAGAAAAGGGTATAGAAAAGGGCGCAAATAAGATGCTGTTTACTCTGGTAACAAAGGGCAAGCTCGATATTGGTACTGCAGCAGAGGAAGCCGGTGTCAGTGTCAGTGAGTTTGAAAAATTAATGAGTGAAGCAGGCTATAAGGTGCCGGAGACTGTGTAGTATCAGGCATGAATAATTTATCAAAATGTAAATAGCAAAAATCCGCTAACCATTGTATTTGGTATAGCGGATTTTTTATGTCATATAATCTTTACCCCCAATTTACATCAACCCCATTTCGACTTTACAACTTTAAGTTATAGTAATTTCAGCAGCTGCGAAATACACTAACTTAATTTTGTGGAGGAAAATATGAGAAAGAACAAGAACATACTGAAGAAGGGCATGCTCCTTGCAGCAGTTTCAACAATGGTAGTTACCATGGCACCGGCAATTCCGGCTTATGCTTATGGTGAAGCAGATTCAAAAACAGGTCAGGCGGATTTTAATGCGGCAACAACACGCTCAGTGGATTATCAGAACTGGTTAACAGATACATGGCAGGGCGGTAAGCAGGACTTTGCCAATACCAATCAGATTGCACTTACACCGGGCTCTACAGCAAAGGATCTGGGCTTTGCATGGTATTCAAAGACTAAGGGCACGCCGGCTGTGATGGTATGGAAGGACGGCGCAAAGTCAGGTGCACAGATTGTAAAGGGTACTGCAACAGATATAAATGCAGCAAACTGGCAGAAAGAAGCCTATGTTGCTTCAAATAAAGTAAGCATCAACGGTTTTTTTGAACCGAATACAAAGTATGTTTATCAGTATACAGACAATTATTCTGACAATGGTGATACCGTATGGTCAGCTGAGTATACATATACCACACACGCTACAGATACATTTTCTGTAATTCTTACAGGAGATCCTCAGATTGGAGCGTCAGGCAGTAAAAGTGATAAAGATGCAAACGATATGAGCGTTGCTCAGGATGCTTACAACTGGAACAAGACAATGCAGAAGGCTATGGAGATTGATCCGGATGCATCATTTCTTTTATCGGCTGGAGACCAGATAAATGAGTCCAATGCAGAATCGGAGGAGACTAAGAAGACCAGAGAGAGCGAGTATGCCGGATACCTTTATCCGTCAGTGTTCAGAAGTCTCCCTATTGCAGCCACAATCGGAAACCACGATAAGGATGGCTCTGACTACACTGCGCATTTCAACAATCCAAATTCAGAGGATAAGCTGGGAAGCACCGGTGCAGGCTGTGATTTCTACTTCAATAACGGAAATGTATTGTTCATTTCTTTGAACAGTAATAACCGTAATCAGGCAGAGCACAGAGAGTTAATGAAAAAAGCTATTGAAAGCAATCCGGACGCAGCCTGGAAGGTAGTGGTATTCCATAGTGATATCTATGGCTCAGGACAGCCACATGCAGATACAGATGCTACTACAAACAGAATTATCTTTGCACCGCTCATGGATGAGTTTGATATTGATGTATGTCTTACAGGTCATGATCATACATATTCAAGAAGCTACCAGGTACAGGATGGAAATGTCATCGACTATGATTTGAGCAAAGGTTCGGTTAATAATCCTGAGGGAACTCTTTATATCACAACAGGCTCAGGCTCAGGTTCAAAATACTATAACCTGTTAAATTACACTCCATACTATATCGCAGAGAGAACCAATGCATGTCTGCCTTCATTTTCTACTATAGATTTTTCAAGTGGAGCAATGACCATAAAGACATATGACTACAACGGAAACAAATATGCAGATGATTTCACAATCACAAAGACAACTGATGCGCAGAGTGCAGATGAGGTGATTGCGGCAGCAGATGCACTGGTAAACAGCACAGCTGTAGCATATACAGATGACAGCATGGGTGCATTAAAATCAGCACTCGCTTCTCTTAAGGAGCTTAAGGCTTCAGGCACAACAGCAGATGATCCGATGGTCAGTGATATCACAACAAACTATGGAACAGCAAGTGATCGTGTTAAGGGATATGGCTCTATAGCAAATGATTCTGACAAGGATGGTGAAAAGAACCGTTTCAAGAAGGGTATTTCTACACTTCTTGACAAGACAATCTATACTCAGGTAGCAGAAGGTAAGGAGGAAAACCTATCCGATTACAGTGTTGATAAGGCACCTGTTATAAAGGGTATTGATGAGGCAAAAAAAGCAGTTGTAAGTGCAATAAATGCTTTACAGGTTAAACAGACCGCTCCAAGTGGGAACCAGAATGGAAATGCTGACCAGAGCGGAAACGGAGCACAGGACAGCGCAAACCAGAACGGAAACGGGGCACAGGGTGGCGCAGGCCAGCAGATTGCGGGAAACAATGCAGGCGGATCAGGAAGCCAGAATGTCAGCACAGCAAATACAGGTGCAGGCAAGTCTGATTCTAATAGCGTAAAAACTTCAAAGAGCGCTAAGGTAAAGACAGGAGATGTTAACCATGGCGGTATGTATGCAGCACTTGGAGTATTAGGCGCAGCAATCCTCGCAACAGTGCTTGGAATAAGAAAGAAGGGTAAGTTTTGGCAAAAATAATTGACACATTAGGCAAATACCTTATTGTGGCTCTTATTACACTGGCAATGTTTATATTCTTTCAAAGCGTTGAAAGAAAACCGCTTCTTGCAGATGATAATACATCGTTTGTGAGAGCGGTGGTTACGCAAAACGATAATGAAGACCTTCAGGCTGAAGCCTCACTGGATAGCGGTGACAGCCAGAGGGTTGTTTTGCTTATCAAGTCAGGAAGCCACAAAGGTGAGACTGTTGATGCGTACAGCTTGAACGGATATTTATATGGTGCCAACTGCAAGGTAGGCACACGAGTTATTGCTAGTCTGTCGGAATATGATGGCAGTCTTTCTGCAAATGTTTATAACTACGACAGGGAAAATGAGATATGGGTGCTTTTGGCGGCATTTTTTGGACTTATGTGGCTGGTTGGAGGAAAGAAGGGTTTTAATTCCATTCTTGCGCTTATATTTACCTTTGCCACTGTTATATTTTTGTATATTCCGCTCATGTATATCGGAGTTTCTCCTTTTATTGCGGCAACGGCCTCTGTCGTCATTATTACAGTTGTCACGTTCACACTTATAGCAGACTGGCAGATGAAATCCATAGGTGCCATACTTGGAACTGTTTTTGGAGTCGTAGTTTCCGGAATAATCGCGCTGCTTTTCGGATACTTCGGACATGTGACAGGCTACAATGTGGATGATATTGAAAATCTGATTTATGTTGGGCAGAACTCAAAGCTTGATATAGGTGGCATGCTGTTTTCCGGTATACTCATTGCATCGCTTGGAGCAGTGATGGATGTGGCAATGTCTGTAGCAACATCGCTTCATGAGATAAAAGAAAAAAGTCCTGATATATCTGCAAAGGAGATATTTAAGTCGGGCATAAATATAGGTCGCGATATGATTGGAACTATGTCAAATACGCTGATTCTTGCTTATGTGGGCGGAAGTCTCGGACTTGTGATGGTTATATATGCATACTCGTATCAGATGCATCAGATACTCAATATGTACTCTATGGCAATTGAGATAATGCGAGGCATATCAGGCACAATGGGAATTATCCTGACTGTGCCGATTACATCGCTTATTATGTCTTTTCTTCTGACAAGAAAAAGAAATGAAAATATATAGTAAATAAAAAACCTGAGATTTGATTCTCAGGTTTTTTTAGAAATATGAGCTTATACTTTATTCATCAAACTTTTCTGCCTTATCGAAGAGCTCATAAACCTCTTTTGAAGGCTCCTTTGTGCAAAGTGTCACAACAACGGCTGCGATAAGTCCAAAAACAAATCCCGGCAACAGCTCGTAGATTCTGGTTGATGAGAGGAATGCATACCACAATATATCAACGGCAGCACCTGTTATGATTCCTGCAACAGCACCCTTGAAGTTAAAGCGCTTCCAGAAGAGGCTAAGCATGATTGCAGGTCCAAAGGCAGCTCCAAAGATACCCCATGCATTTGAAACAAGCGCCATGATAGAGCCGGCGTTAGGGTTTGATGCGATGATGAGTGCTGCAACAGCGATTCCAAGAACAACGATACGGCCAGTCCACATCATCTCTTTATCACTTGCCTTGCCTTTTCTGATGACAGGCTTATACACATCACTTGAGAATGCAGATGAAGCAGCAAGAAGCTGGCTGTCTGCGGTACTCATGGAAGCGGCAAGCACTGCTGAGAGCAGCATACCTGAGATAACACCCGGGAAAATCTTTCTTACAATCTGGATGAAAACAAGAGAGTTTTCATTTATAGATTCATCAAAGCCAAGGAAAAGTCTTCCGATTACTCCGATTAATGTTGCAAAAAATACAATAAGCAGAGTCCATGTGATACCGATTTTTGCTGATTTCTTCAAATCCTTCTGTGATTTGATGGACATGAATCTGATAATGATATGTGGCATACCAAAGTAACCAAGTCCCCATGCCAGTCCTGACACGATATCCTGCCAGCTTGAGAATGGATTTAAGTAACCGCCCGGGAGTGCTGACATGGATGATGTATCAAGCATAAATGCTGCAAAAATAGGTGCTATAAACATAGAACCCAGCACGAGCATGCCCTGAAAGAAATCTGTCCAGCATACAGCCGAGAAACCGCCGAGGAAGGTATAGCCTACGATGACAACCGCTGCAAGATACATGGCAATCTGTGGGTCCATTCCTATTACAGTGTGGAAAAGAGTACCGCAGGCCTTTACGCTTGATGCTGCATAAATAGTGTATGCAACCAAAAACACAATTGCACATATCACCTGCAGTGCAAGTGATTTGGACAGGAATCTGTTGGTCAGATACTGCGGAATGGTGATTGAGTCGTTTGCTACAATCGAGAATTTTCTCAATCTCGGTGCTTCAAGCAGCCAGCTTATAGTGTAGCCGATTGCAAGTCCTACAGGAATCCATACCTGACCTAAGCCCAGTGCATAGATAGAAGTAGGAAGTCCCATGAGTACCCATGCACTCATGTCTGAGGCTCCGGCTGACAGTGCCGCAACCCATGGTCCCATCTCACGTCCACCGAGGAAGTAGGTCTTTTCTCCACCGTTTCTGTTTTTCACGAAGAAGAAGATACCGATACCCAGCATGCACAGCAGATAGACGATAAATACAATAATTTCTGATGTTTTCATTTGTAGTACCTCTTTAATAGTTTATTTAGTAACCATGCTACCACGTTAGCGTGATAAAGGCAAGAAAAACTTTCTCTTGACATATTTCGAAAAAAGTTTAAAATAGTGTTTAATTTAATAAGTAATCCAACAAAAGAGCGATGTTGTTCATACATCGCTCTTTTTTGCATTTTTATGCATGGTTGGAGGAAAGCGAGGGTGTATTATGAAAGAATTGAGTAATGTTATTTCGGCAATTGATGACTTTGTCTGGGGGCCGGTTATGCTGGTGCTCTTGGTTGGAACAGGGATTTATCTGACATTTCGGACGAGATTTCTTACATGGAGAAACCTGGGATATGCGCTAAAGAGCACACTCAGCAAGGAGGCTCGCACAAAGAGCAGAGGAGAGGGGGATGTATCACCGTTCTCGGCACTGACCACGGCGCTTGCAGCTACAATCGGTACAGGCAATATAGTAGGTGTCGCTACAGCTATGGTTTCCGGAGGACCGGGAGCACTGGTATGGATGTGGATTTCAGCAGCCTTTGGACTTACATCAAAATTCTCTGAGTGTATGCTTGCCATCAAATACCGGGAGGTAAATGAAAAGGGCGAAATGAGCGGTGGCCCGATGTATACGATGAAAAAGGGAATAAAGAATAAGAAGCTTGGAGCTGTTTTAGCATGGTTTTTTGCATTTTTTGCAGTGGTAGCTTCGTTTGGAATCGGAAACATGACACAGGGAAACTCTATATCAGGTGCATTAAAGGCTACCTTCAATGTGCCAACCTGGCTGTCAGGAATAATTATTACAGTGTTTGCCCTTCTAATCATCGTAGGTGGAATCAAGTCAATATCAAAGGTTTCATCGGTTGTTGTGCCTGTAATGGCTATCTTCTATGTAATATGTGGACTTATAGTAATAATAGGAAATATCTCTAACCTTCCGGCCGGCATTGCAATGATTTTCAAGATGGCATTTTCTGTCAAGGCAGTGGGAGGCGGAATGTGTGGAACAATCGTTGCATCAATGATGAATGCTATGCGTTATGGTGTAGCCAGAGGTGTTTTCTCAAATGAGGCAGGCATGGGTTCAGCTGCAATCACAGCAGCGGCAGCCACAACCGACAATCCGGTACGCCAGGGTTATATCAACATGACAGGAACCTTCTGGGATACAATAGTTGTTTGTACAATCACCGGACTGGCAATTGCATCATCAGGCGTGCTTGGCATGAAAGATGCTGCTGGAAATTATCTGACAGGCTCTGATATCACCATAGCGGCCTTTAAGACAGTGCTTGGAACAGGCGGAGGATGGCTTGTGACAATAGGTATCACCCTGTTTGCTTTTTCGACAATACTTGGTTGGGAGTATCACGGAGAGAAGGCCTTTGAGTATTTGCTTGGCACACACAGGTTTAACATGGTTTACAGGGTGATTTTCTCACTCGTTGCATACATAGGCTGTACACAGACTCTGAGCCTGGTGTGGAACTTCTCAGATATCGCAAACGCACTTATGGCTATTCCAAACCTCATCTGTATGCTTCTTTTAAGCGGTGAGATAGCAAGTGATATAAAGAAATTCCAGCCGGAGATAAAATAGTTTAGATTTTCTGTTGACGAATACCCTGCGTTGACATATCATAATATATAAGTAAAAGGGAGTAGCCGGCACGAAAGTGCTTACTTATCCGTCAGTACGATTGCTCATACATATCATACATATATGACAGCAATCCGGAGAGTGATTAAATGGCGAGACTTTTGTTGTTTTATACAGCAGAAGTGTCGCCTTTTTTGTATATAAAAGCCTTCTGCTGATAAGACATAGATGTAACTATCAATTAATCAGGCATCCTTAAAAAGGACAGCAGAAGGAGGAAAATTATGATTTTTGTAGCAATTTTACTGCTTATAGCAGGCTTTGTAGCACTGGTGAAGGGCGCGGATGTGTTTGTGGATGGAGCGGCGGCGCTCGCCGGGAAATTTGGTATTCCGCAGCTTGTGATTGGACTGACGATTGTGGCGATGGGTACGTCGCTGCCGGAGGCGGCAGTCAGCATCACTGCAGGAATAAAGGGTAATGCGGGGATTACAGTCGGCAATATTGTCGGCAGCAATATACTAAATATCCTTATAATCCTGGGAGTGACGGCACTCATCACAAATGTAGCCATACAAAAAACCACCTTCAAATACGAGATACCGTACATGCTTCTTATCACAGCGGTGCTTCTCGTGATGGGAATGACAGGCAATGAAATCACATTCATTGAGGGTGTTATACTGTGGATTTTATTTATTGCATATCTGCTTTATTTGTATATTCTGGCAAAAAAGGGCAATGACAGCGGTGATGAGCATTCGGTAAAGCTATATCCGGTATGGAAATGTCTGCTCTTTATTGTGCTGGGCGGTGTGTGCGTCGTAATTGGAAGCCAGTTTGTCGTAAACGGTGCCACGACCATAGCAAGAGCCTGTGGCATGAGTGAGCGCTTTATCGGACTGACAATCGTTGCATTCGGCACATCTCTTCCGGAGCTTGTTACATCTGTTTCAGCAGCACGCAAGGGAAATGCCGGTATAGCGATTGGAAATATAGTCGGCAGCAATATTTTCAATATACTCTTTGTAATCGGAACAGTAGCTCTCATTTGTCCGGTACCGTTTGAGAGCAGGTTTGTGATTGATACAGTTGTGGCAATCCTGTGCGGTGTGCTCCTGTGGGGCGGTACGATAAGACATAAAGAGCTTAGAAAGCCATGTGGAGTGGTGATGCTGCTTTGCTATGCGGCATATTTTGTATATTTGGCAGCTATGTAATGATGTATTTTTTGAATTGCGATGACTGTGTTTAAAAAGAGTGTGATGAAGAGATAATAATTAAATTTAGCAAACTGTCAATAATTGTGCATACAAATCGACGCTTTTACATCAAAATGATTGAGATTTCGCATTAAATATAAATAATTAATTAAAAATAGCACTCTTACTTGACAAGTGCTGATTGCAGGTGTATAACGTAGTCAGAACGAACGGAAGGAAGCGATTATAATGGATAAAAACCCAAAGCATCCATTGAAGAAAAAAAATAAGGCAGATGCAAAGAAGCATCAGAAGCATGTATACGAATAGCAGCTTCCACTAAGGAATACTATCCAGTAAGCACAATGTACCCCAGCCCGTCACAGGGTTGGGGTATTTTGTATTTTTGGAAGTGGTTTCAGAGACAGCCCGTGAGGCAGTTGTAAATACATTTTCACCGGCACCTTTTATGAGAGAAGCTTTAAGCTTGTCGCCATACATATAGAGGTCATTTCCACGCACAATTCCCCATTCCATCAGAAGCGCAGCCGCACCGGTCACAAACGGTGCAGCCATAGATGTCCCTGTTTTTGAAGTGTAGCCTCCTGTGTTTGAGCATGAAATAATGTCTACACCGGGCGCAATGATATCAGGCTTTATGCTGTCAAAGGCCCAGGTATAGCCTCGGCCGGAAAAGGCGGCTGTGCGGTTTGTGCGGCTGTCATAGGCTCCGACAGATATGACATTTTGAGCGGTTGAGGGGATGGTCAGGGTGATATCAGGCGATGCATGGATAAATGAGGTCTGTGCATTGCGCAGAGCACCTGACGGCAGCCATATATCCCATGAGCCGTCCTTTACAGATATGGGTTCAAGTGATATTTTCCAGATGCCGGGTGAGATGTATTCCGATCCCATGAGTTCAATGAATATTTCCTGAAAGGGAGAGTAGGGAGAGGGACCGCCGCCTGTTATATATATGTCTGTCCCATCGAGATTGTATCTGTATGTAAAGCCCTTTGCCTGATTGGTAATTGTATCGGGAATCTCCAGCATATCATTATTTGGTGCACTAATGCTCAGCTGTATCTCATCCCAGTATTTCTTCCATAAATCAATGGAAAGAGACGGCTCAGGATAGCCTATTGCAAGCTCTGCATCGGCAGGGTATGAGCTGCCGTTTGCATGACCAAAGCCGGCTCCATCGTTACCTGAGCCGACTGAGACAGCGCAGCGGTAATTTTCTGCTATATAGTCCAGGTATGCTTCAAGCAGTGAGGTGCCGCTGTGCGAGCCGTTGCTTGTGCCAAAGCTTAGGTTTATGGCGATAGGCATGTTCATATCGATTGATTTTCTTATGCAAAAGTCTACTGCCAGCATAATCTGCGTGGTTGTGGGAAAGCTGGCACCGCCTGAGGTTTTGAGTTTTACGATTATAAGAGTGCTTTCATAAGCAACACCGCGGTATTTTGTGTTTTGTTCATTACCATTACCATTTCCGTTTCCGGCAGCGATTCCTGCCACATGAGTTCCGTGCCCGGATATGTCGATGCTTGGGCAGATGCGCTGCATTTCTAAGCTGTTTTCTGCATTTATGGCTTTGGTGATTGTATCGCGGCCATATAAGGTGCCGAAAGGGATGATATCACTGTGTGAGGAATCATCGGAAACAGTCTGGTCCCACAGATAGGCGATTCTGCTTACACCATCCTGTATAAAAGCCGGATGGGCATAGTAAATTCCGGAGTCGATAATGCCTACGAGCACACCTTTTCCGGTCAGATTATATGGATTGGTGTGTACGGGAGTGATGCATGAGGCCTGCGAGCCTTCGTACACATCGTAGTTAAACTGCTTTGGCTTTTCCATATATATGATTTCATCGCACAGGGCAACGGGATTTACAAGTGATTTCTCGATTACGAGTACCGCATAGTTTCCGAGCAGCCTCGTGATGAGTACAGAAGGATACTTTTCTTTTATTTTTTCGATGTCACCGACATATTTTACTATCACTTCCCAGCTATCACTCTCCGGCAGATAGCCGCTTGAAAGCCCGCCATCTTTTCCAAGCTCATAAGGGGTGGACAACAGGGCAGCGGACAGCTGTGGAGAAATTTTCTCACTAAAAGCTATTTCCACACTAACCTCCATTTTTTATTAGTAAAATATTAAACAAATCTTAAAAGACAGATGCAATATATATTTGGTATGATTATGTCATAATCGTAACTATTCAGAATCACCCCACGCACATTCGCAAAATCGCACGATACTCGTGCTTTGTCTACACTCCGTTACGGTCCGCGCTGAACAAACGTCCCCCGGACGTTTAGCGCCGCTGCTACGCAGCTAATTTTACTCATATGTGTGGGGTGGCTCTATTCGAGCCACCTTGAGAACAAGAAAACCTGCTGCTTACATGCAAGCATGACGCATCAGCTTTTTTGTTCTCAGTGGTTCTGAATAGTTACTTATAATCAATATATTATAAGAAACCGGGAGGTCGAAATGAGTAAAAAGAAAAAGATAATCATTTCAGTGATTGCAGCTGTGCTTATCATAGCAGTGATTGTGTCAGTTGTTGTCATTGCAATGACAAAGGGAAAGAATGCAGCAAAGGCATCGGGAGTCTATGCAAACAAGGTCGCTGATGTCATGTATCAGGCGGGAAGTACTGACAAGTACAGCGGTGTCGTGGAAGCAGCCGATACCATGGATATCAAGGCTGACACTGAAAAAACGGTAAAGGATATTCTTGTGTCGGAGGGGGATGAGGTACAGGTGGGCACACCTCTTTTTACCTATGATACAAAGGATCTTGCTGCGAAAAAGGAAAGCGCCACGCTTGAGCTTGAGAGCTTAAACAATACGCTTTCCGGCTATGATGCACAGATAGAGCAGCTCACAAAGGAAAAGAAGGAAGCGCCAAAGGATCAGCAGCTTGACTATACACTACAGATTCAGCAGGCGCAGACACAACAGAAGCAGACTCAGTACGATATTGCAACGAAGAAGGCAGAGATAGAAAAGTATGATGAGAGCATCAAAAATGCCACTGTAAACAGTACAATGGTCGGTGTTGTTAAGAAAATCAATGAGAATCAGAGTGCAGATACAGCAGATACTGCATTTATGACAATTGTTGCCACCGGTGATTACAGGGTAAAGGGCACAATTGATGAGCAGAGCTTTTTAAACAGTGGACTCGCAGAGGGGCAGGCAGTTATAGTGCGCTCGAGAGTTGATGAGTCAAAGACATGGCAGGGTACCATCAGCAAGGTTGATACTGAGAATCCTCAGACTGATAACAGCAATTCCGGTATGTATGATGATGGAAGCAGCGAGCAGAAGGCATCAAAGTACAACTTCTATGTGCAGCTTACAGGCACAGGCGACATGCTTTTAGGACAGCATGTATATGTGGAGCCGGATTTCGGACAGACAGAGGTGAAGGATGGTATTTGGATTGATGAGAGCTATGTCGTAAAGGATGGCGATGATGCATATGTATGGACACTTAATAAAAAGGATAAGCTTGAGAAGACAAAGGTTGAGCTTGGAGACTATGACGAGAATCTCATGATGTATGAAATCAAGTCAGGGCTTACAAAGGATGACTATATAGTATGGGCATCTGATGACCTTTATGAGGGTGAGCCGGCACAGACATGGGAAGAGTACGTTGAAAATGGCGGCGGTGAAGAGTCAGTCTATGACGATATGGGTACAGAAGCTCTTGATGACCAGATGCTTGAGGGCACTGAGGGCGGTCCTGTTGATGATGGCACAATGGACGAAGGTGCTGCAGATGCCACCGGTTCAGGTGACGCGGAGGTACATTAGATGATTCTAGAACTCCAGCATATTTATAAAAACTATGACCAGGATAAGCTCGTGGTGCCGGTTTTAAAGGATGTTTCACTCCAGATTGAGGAGGGAGAGTACGTGGCAATCATGGGGCCGTCGGGCTCCGGCAAGACCACTCTCATGAATATAGTGGGCTGTCTTGATCTGCCAACATCGGGCACATATATACTTGACGGCAGACCTGTCAGTGAGCTTATGGAAAAGGAGCTTACGAGAGTCAGACGGGATACAATTGGATTTGTATTCCAGAATTTCCAGCTCATGCCGAGAGAGAGTGCACTGGACAATGTATGCCTGCCACTCATATATGCCGGTGTGAGCAAAAAGGACAGAAGGCAGATGGGTATGGAGGCATTAGAGCGTGTAGGGCTTTCAGACAGGGCAGATTTCAAGCCAACACAGCTTTCAGGAGGACAGAAGCAGAGAGTGGCGATAGCGAGAGCAATGGTCAATCATCCAAAGCTTCTGCTTGCGGATGAGCCTACGGGAGCTTTGGATTCAAAGTCAGGCAAGCAGGTGCTTGAGCTCTTTGAGAGCCTTAATGAGTCCGGTGTGACGGTAGTCGTGATTACACATGACAGAAAGGTAGCCGAGCAGGCAAAGCGCATCGTCCACATCATAGACGGCGAGATAACAGAGGAAGGACAGGAGGCAGGTAATGAAAAAGAGAATTAAGATCATTATAATAGCTGTCCTTGTAGTTGCAGTTGCAGCGGGAAGCATCACAGGAGTTGTTTATTACAGGAATTCCAAGGGGCTTGCTTCCGTCATGAGTGTTTCAATGATCAGCACGACAAACGACTACACATCCATGACCAGTGAGGGAATGGTGTGTGATGATGCATGTCAGACAATCAATTTAAAGGATGGACAGAAGGTGACAGAGGTTTATGTCACAAAGGATCAGCAGGTAAAGGCCGGAGATAAGCTTCTTGCATATGATGTGACGAGTCTTTCGCTCTCGGTTGAGATGAAGCAGCTTGAGATACAGAGTCTTGAGAACCAGCTTGCATCGGAAAAGCAGAAGCTTGACAAGCTAAAGAACACTAAACCGGTTGAAAAGCAGCCCGAGATTCCTGTTACACCTGAGCCACAGCCTGACACACAGCCGTCTGCGCCTGAGCAAACGCCTGATGAACAGCATGATGTGATATCTGATTTGTCAGAGGCCAAAGGAAGCGGTACAGAGGACGATCCTTATGTATTTAAATGTACAGAAGCTTCATATGTATCAGGAGAGCTTTTGAATACACTTTCAGAAAAGAGCGCGGTAGCGCGGTTTGTAATAGGAGATGCGGATGCACCTGATATGGAGCTTATCGTAAGAGGAGATAGGCTTGGCGGCTATGATGAAAGCGATGAGATAAAGCTTTTCCTTGCAGGCACAACTACAGCAGGAGATGCTTCTGATGATACAGAAGGAAGTGAGCCGTCAGATACCAAAACAGACAGTGCCACAGAACAGACCGCACAGACAGAAGCTGATACCGCAGCAGAAGAAAAGACATACACAGCAGATGAGCTTAAGGATGCCATAAAGGAGCAGACCAGAAGTGTTGCCGATGTTGATTTACAAAAGAGAATTGCACAGGCTGATTTAAAGGAACTGCAGAGCGAGCTTGAGGATGGCGTGGTATATGCAAAGAAGGATGGAATCGTGACAACAGTCGGTGATCCTGCCAATCCACCGCAGGACGGTACACCTTTCCTGCAGCTTTCGGGAGCATCAGGACTGTATATCAGCGGAACAATCGGTGAGCTGGATCTGGATACGGTAAAAGTAGGACAGAGCGTATCAGCAGTCAACTACATGACAGGTGATACCTATGAGGGCACGATATCCGAGATAAGCAATGTGCCGTCAGACAGCGTAAACTATTATGGAGACAGCAATCCAAACTCCTCATTCTATGAGTACACTGCATACATTGAGAATCCGCAGAATCTCAAAAAGGGCGATTCGCTTGAGCTGACCATAGATACATCATCGGAGGGCTCTGACAGCGGACTATATATCGACAAGTCATATGTCAGAACCGAGAACGGACAGTCATATATATACAAGGATGACAACGGAAAGCTCAAAAAGCAGTCTGTCAAAACAGGCAAGTCGCTCTGGGGCTCATATGTGGAGATAAAGTCAGGTCTGACAAATGATGACTATATCGCATTCCCGTATGGAGTCAGGGAGGGCGAGAAAACCAAGGTGTCGGAAGATGGTATGTATTAGTTTAGCAGGGAGGATTAAAGATGCTTGAAAATATTAGATTGTCCTTTAGGGGAATCTGGTCACATAAGATGCGTTCGTTTCTGACCATGCTTGGAATCATCATCGGAATTGCAGCAATTATTGCGATTGTTTCCACAATTCAGGGAACAAACGAACAGATAGAAAAGAACCTCATAGGTTCGGGAAGTAATAACGTAAAGGTCACACTGCAGAAGGATGGCTATGATATGGATCTGTCATATGATACGGCGCCGGCGGGAGTGACTGAGGTATCGGCTGCCACACTTGACAGCATAAAGGAGCTCGACCATGTACAAAATGCAGCTCTTTACCGTACAAGACAGGCTTACAATGCAGTCTATTATCTGAACACGGCGCTTTCGGGCGGAAATATAACAGGTGTCGATGACGGATATTTCGATACTGCAAGCTATGTAGTCATGAAGGGCAGAGGTTTCTCAAAGAATGACTATGCAAAGGCCCGCAGGGTGGCACTCATCGATGAGAGCGTGGAGAGCAGTCTGTTTTCAGGAGAGAGCGCGCTCGGCAAGACAGTAGAGATACAGGGATATCCGTTTACAGTAGTTGGTGTAGTCACGGAAAAGGACAGCTATGATCTGGTAATAAACTCAATGGATGATTACTATATGTATGCCTATGATGACAGCCAGGGCAATGTATTTGTGCCAAGCGGAACATGGCCGGTTATATTTGGTTATGATGAGCCGCAGAACCTTTTGCTTAAGGCAGACAGCACGGATACCATGGCTACAGTGGGAAAGGCTGCTGAGGAGATACTTAACAGCAATTTAAATGTCACAGACGGCTCTGATGTGACCTACAAGGCACAGGATTTACAGGAGCAGGCAAAGCAGATACAGCAGCTCAGCCAGTCAACCAATATGATGCTCATATGGATAGCCGGAATATCACTGTTAGTCGGTGGTATCGGTGTAATGAATATCATGCTTGTGTCAGTCACAGAGCGTACCTCAGAGATAGGACTAAAAAAAGCAATCGGAGCAGGAAAGGGAGCAATCCTCGGTCAGTTCCTCACAGAGGCTGTTGTGCTCACAAGCCTTGGAGGCTTAGTCGGAGTGCTGGTCGGAGTGATACTCTCGAAGGTCATCTCAATGCTGAATGGTACGCCGACAGCGATAAGCCCGGCAGCAGCTATACTTGCGGTACTTTTTTCCATGGCAATCGGAATCATATTTGGTATGCTTCCATCATACAAGGCAGCGAACTTAAACCCGATTGACGCACTGCGCCATGAGTAATTTTTATTAAAATTGCCGCTATTGTGAAAAAAATAACAATTCTTTGTATTTTGATGAATACAAGGGTAGAAAAAGTTTAAAAAATTTTGTAGAATGTTCCTAGTAGATAAATACTAGGAGCATTTTTTTAGAGGAATCAGGTCATGTGATATGGGAAGTGTCACATGATGTAATGATTCTTCTAAGTATGTAATTAATTATGTAACAAAATATACATTATTTTAAGGAAAAGGAGATAATATGTACGCTGACGAAAACGTAATCAAAATCAAACATGCAGTTTTGCTTGAGGTCGCAAAGGCTGCATTTGCAGGTAACCTCGATGAGATCAGAGATGACATCCCATTTACATTGATTCCGGGACCGACACCTCAGTTCCGTTGCTGTATCTACAAGGAGAGAGAGATCATCCGTCAACGTGTCAGACTCGCAGAGGGTAAAGCACCAAGCATAAACGATGATGGTAATATCATCCAGGTAATCAGCTCAGCATGTGAGGATTGTCCGATTTCAAGCTACACAGTTACTGAGAACTGTCAGAACTGTCTCGGCAAGGCTTGTATCAATGCCTGTAAGTTCGGAGCAATCGAGGCAGGACGTCTCCGCTCACATATCGACCCACAGAAGTGTAAGGAGTGTGGACGCTGTGCACAGGCATGTCCTTACAACGCTATCGCTCATTTAAAGAGACCATGTAAGTTCTCTTGCCCTGTAAATGCCATTACATACAACGAGTACGGCATTTCAGTGATTGATGAGAGCAAATGTATCAGATGTGGTAAGTGTATCCACAGCTGTCCATTCGGAGCTATCGGATCAAAGACATACATCGTAGATGTAATCGATGCAATCAAGTCAGAGAACAAGCATGTATACGCTATGGTTGCACCTGCAGCAGAGGGACAGTTTGGCGCAAATATCACTATGAACAGCTGGAAGAAGGCTATGCAGGCAGTTGGCTTCAACGGTTTTGTTGAGGTAGCACTCGGAGGAGATATGACAGCAGCATACGAGGCTGACGAGTGGCTTGAGGCATACGAGGCAGGAGAGAAGAAGGTTACATCATGCTGTCCTGGATTTGTAAATATGGTTAGAAAGCACTATCCTGAGCTTGCTGACAAGATTTCTACAACTGTTTCACCTATGTGTGCAGTTTCAAGAATGATCAAGGCAAAGGATCCTGATGCAGTTACAGTATTCATCGGACCATGTGTTGCCAAGAAGTCAGAGGTACAGGATCAGAAGATAGAGGGCAATGCAGACTATGTACTTACCTTCAGCGAGATTCGTGCTATTATGAAGGCAAAGGGAGTACAGCTTGAGGCTGATGATACATCATATCAGGAGGGCTCAGTATACGGTAAGCGTTTCGCAAACTCAGGCGGAGTTACAGCAGCCGTAATCGAGAGCATGAAGGAAAAAGGCGAGGATGTTGATTGTAAGGTTTGCAAGGCAAACGGAGCAGCAGAGTGTAAGAAGGCACTTCTCCTCATGAAGGCAGGCAAGCTTCCTGAGAACTTCATCGAGGGAATGGCATGTGAGGGCGGCTGCGTAGGCGGACCAAGCTCATACAATGACATGGTGACTACCAAGAAGTTCCGTGATGAGCTCTTAAGCAGAGCAGATGACAGAAAGATTCGTGACAACATCGCCAACTACCATATGGAGACATTTGATATGCACCGTAAGGAGCAGTAATAAAATGATTGTTACAGCATAAGCTTTTTAAATCCCCCGACTTGTTCGGGGGATTTTTGTGATTGCGAATATCTGCAAAAAGATATGTGGTAAGTCATATTGAGAACTGAATAGTAACAAAGATATTAAATAAATTAAGTACATATTACGACTCTATCACGGGTTTTCGGGATAAAGAAACAATTGTAACACAACTGAAATATATGAAGCTAACATTAAGAAATTCTAAAGGAATTTGCAGTAGCAAAAAAGATTGTTTAACGCTATAATAGATATTGCTAGAAATAATACTATCAGGTTTGAGTAATAATATAGAGAGAATAATTATAAAATGCTAAAGAGGATTGGAAAAATGGACAAAAATAAAAAGATGATTATCGGTATACTTACGGCTGCAATAGTTCTGGTGGTGGCGTTTATAGTATATATCGCATGCTTTGACTCACACATTGAGTTCAGCAGCAAGTTTAAAAACGGTATCACTGTTGAGTATGGCAAAAAGTTTGAGGAGCCCAAAATTAAGGCGTATGTCAGAGGCAGGCTTATAAACCGGAAGGGAAAAGAGATAAAATGTACTATAGACAGTAATGTCGATGCGACAAAGACAGGTTCATACGAGATAAAGGTAACTGCTCAATACGGTAAAAAAACTGCGACACAGACCATCAAGGTTGAGGTAAGGGATAAGAAGGATCCGAAGATCGCATTAAATGGCGATGCTGAGATGACTGTAGAGGCAGGCAGCGAGTTCAGTGACCCGGGATATACGGCAACAGACAACTATGATGGGGATCTGACAGACAAGGTATCTGTCACAGGAACTGTCGATACGTCAAAGCCCGGGGATTATGAGATAAAGTACAGTGTCGCAGACTCGTCAAAGAATGAGGGCGAGGTTAAAAGGACTGTGCATGTCACAGATACCACGGCACCACAGATAAAGCTTTCAGGCGATGATTTTATGTCTGTAAAAAAAGGTGATAAGTACAGTGATCCGGGATACACGGCAACAGACAACTGTGACGGAGATATCACAGACAGTGTCAAGGTATCAGGAGATAAGGTAGATAAGGATAAAGCAGGAAAGTATACCGTGACCTATGAGGTTTCAGATTCATCAGGCAATAAGGCTACAGCTACAAGAGTGGTCAGTGTGTATGATCCGGCTGCCACGGCAGACACAGTAAATCCGGGCAACAAGATTATTTATCTGACCTTTGACGATGGCCCGGGAAAGTATACACAGGGGCTTTTAGATTTACTTGATAAATACAACGTAAAGGTTACCTTCTTTGTTACAAATACGCATCCTGACTATCAGAACCTGATAGCAGAGGAGGCAAAGAGAGGACATACAGTGGCTATCCACTCTGCAAGCCATAAATACGACCAGATATATACAAGCGAGCAGGCCTATTTTGATGACCTTGAGCAGATGAACAGCATCATAAAGGCACAGACAGGAAATGATGCGTCAATCATGAGATTCCCGGGTGGTTCATCAAATACTATAAGTAAGGATTATTGTCCGGGCATTATGACACAGCTCGTCAATGATGTGACAGCAAGAGGACTTTTGTACTGTGACTGGAACGTATCGAGCGGAGATGCAAACAGCAAGCCAATCAGTACGGAACAGGTGGTACAGAATGTCATCTCCGGCGTTCAGAGCCACAACGTATCAGTTGTATTGCAGCATGACATAAAGGATTTCAGTGTCAATGCGGTTGAGCAGATCATCCAGTGGGGACAGGCGAACGGTTACACGTTTTTACCACTCACCACAAGCTCACCGATGTCTCATCATCGTGTAAACAACTAAAATCATTCAAATAAAAAAGCGCAAAAAAGAAGAGTTCGAAATGAACTCTTCTTTTTTAATCATGATTCTTATATCTTATTCCCCAATTAACATTTTTGTAACTATCATCTTACCTAAATATATAATAAAGAAAAAGGTACATAGAAACTAGATTGCCTGGGTAGCCAAATTATTTAACTACCTCAACGTTAACTGCCTGTGGACCTTTAGCGCCATCAGTGATATCGAACTCTACTGCTGCACCTTCCGCGAGAGTTTTGAAGCCCTCCATGTTAAGTCCTGAGAAATGTACGAATACATCATTTCCGTCCTCGGCTGTGATGAATCCGTAACCTTTTTGGTTGTTGAACCATTTTACTGTACCTTTGCTCATCGAAAGTACCTCCAAATAATAATAATGCTGCTTACGCAACTAACGTTAGAATAGCATAACAGGTTTAAGATGTAAAGCAATAAAGTCAAAGTTCTTTAAAGTTTATGTCATTATTTGCTAAAAATTTCATTACAAGCTTATCCCATTCACTGTCTAAGGTCTTATCCACTGAAAAAATATTGTAGGATATTCCGGTTGTTAGAGTCAGAAGTTTGTTCTGATACCTGATATTTATGAAAAAACCACTGATATCGGACACGGTGAAAGCAGAGTGCAGACTGCTTAAGGTGTGTTCCATATTTTCGGGTGAAAGCAGAAAGACAAACTTGAATGACGATGGCGTCTGTCTGCCCTTTATCAGGTCGAAGCAGTTTGTGCGAAGCATCCTGAAAGGGAGTATGCCATAGCCTGCTATACCATTTTCTTCAAGCTCTGTGGAGCTGTAAAAGCCCTTTTGCAGATGTCCGTCTATGACGTATGAGGCTGCCTTCGTGATGACGGCCTCCTGAAGCAGGAAGTTGTCAAAGATTTCCGTGCGAAGCAGCTTGTTCATAAAGTCCTTTGTGTCTGTCAGTTCAATTGATATCATAATTTCTCCTCATTTCCCACATTGTATGTGACAGCGAATGATTGTTCTCAATGGTTTTGAATAGTTATCGATTATTATATCATACATCAGATTTGCGGATTATGCCATAAAAATAAAGCCTGTTCAACTGGAATAATTGTAAAGTCCGTGGTAGAATAAGTGCGTTATGCAATGAAAACAGGAGGCAATCCATGAAACAGGAAAAATTATTTGATTTACTTAAAGCGGCAGTTTCACCATGCGAGTGTGTGAAGGCTGCAAAGCAGGAGCTTTTGGAAAACGGATTTGAGGAGATAGATTATACAGGTGACTGGAAGCTTGTGCGCGGTGGCAGGTATGTCTTAAATCACCATGATACGACCATGTTTGCGTTTACTGTAGGAAGCGGCTACAACAAAAAGGATATGGTGCGAATAGCGGCAGCTCATACAGACTATCCATATCTTCGCATAAAGCCAAATCCGGATTTTATGACAAACTCATATGCACAGGTCAATGTAGAGGTGTATGGAGGACCGATTTTAAACACATGGTTTGACAGACCTCTCGGAGTGGCAGGGCGCGTGGCTTTAAAGAGTGAGGATGTGTTCAATCCGCGTATGGTGCTATATAGGTCTAAAAAGCCTGTCATGATTATTCCAAATCTTGCCATCCATATGAACAGGGATGTGAATAAGGGAGTCGAGATAAATAATCAGGTGGATCTGATGCCGGTGCTTGATTCAATCCCGGAGGATGAAAAGACCACGGATTATTTCCTTGGCTTTCTGGCTGGTGAGCTGTCTGTGGAAAAGAGCGACATCATAGACTTCGAGCTCAATACATTTTGCATGGACGAGCCTTGCCTTGTCGGTGTGAATGATACTATGATTTCATCACCGAGAATCGACAACCAGTCATCCTGCAGAGCACTTCTTGATGCCATAGAGGATGGAAACAGAGCTGATGGAATAAACATCATAGCGCTTTTCGACCATGAGGAGATTGGAAGTAACAGTAAGCAGGGCGCGGCCTCTATAATGCTTCACGATATGCTCAGGCGTATTTTAAGAAATATGGACCTTTCAGAAAATGAAATAGATGAGAGCATATATGATGCCATGCTTTTGTCTGTCGATGTGGCTCATGCGCTTCATCCTAATAAAAAGCAAAAGATGGATATCACAAATATGCCTGTCATGGGAAAAGGCTTTTGTATCAAGCAGGCGTGCTCACAGTCGTATGCTACGGATGCACAGGCTATCGCCAGTCTCTGTCAGCTTTGTGATGAAAAGGGCATACCTTACCAGCGCTTTGTGAACCGTTCGGACAGCCGCGGTGGCAGCACACTTGGCTCGATTGCAGGCACGCTTTTACCGGTAAAGACGGTGGATATTGGTATACCTATTCTTGCAATGCACTCAGCCTGTGAGCTTATGGGAGTACGCGACATGAAAGCCTTAAGCGACTGTGTGACAGCCTTTTTCGGGTATTTGGGAAAATAAATACAGAAACCTCTTGCATAAGTTTGGTTTTCGTGTTAATATGACGTAGTAATGAAAACTACTTGTTACGGAATGAAATAACTTTTAAAAAGGTAATTTAAACTTTTATTATCATATAGTGCAGGAGCTTCCTGTATAATTTAAATTGTAAAGGGAGTTGACCAAAGAAAATACCTCAAGTAAATTTAGATTATTACTGACCGGCAAAGTTGGTAAAATCTAAAGAATACAA
>NZ_JBQKGQ010000029.1:0-20472 GCF_052118705.1 Agathobacter sp. LCP21S3_B2
CCGTCGGTGATTAACCCACAGCATTTATTTTTTGACCTGTCAAGGATGGCGGCAGGATGACGATAACCTAAAACATTTGGGGCTAAACCCATAAGAAAAATGATTGACCCAAACTAATTTTACCTGTCATCTATCATTTTAATATACTCGTATTTCGGTCTGAAATCATTTTTATTGTACAGCTTGTAATACTGCATGAATATACGCTCCATAACCTTTGGAATCTGGTTTTCCAAAGATTCAAAGAGTATTATCAAAAACTGGACTGAGCTGTATCTGGTACACACATCAACCTTCCTGATTTTCTGACGAATGGACTGCTCCATATAGTCAAGTGCTTGTTCCATTACCTCAATGTCCATAAACTGCTCAGGCAGTGTCTCCATCGTCACCATGACAAGATAACAGTTATGCTTATGTCTCTCACCAAGATTGTTCATAAACTCAAATATTTTGGCGAAATCTCTGTAGTTTAAATCAAGAGCTCCTGTATAGCTTCCGCTTTCCTTCAGCGAACCTGCTATTTTTTTCAAATCCACTCCCATTCCTGAGCTAACTTTAGAGGTTATCTTAAGCTGATGAAAAAATGCATAGGTACCTTTTTTGTTTTGCTTTACATAATACAATGCCTTATCTGCCTTTGCATAGTCATCCTCAAAGATATCACCCTTTGCCGTCATACACATTCCAACAGACAGGGAAGCATCTCTTATCTCGCAGTCGTCATCCTGCCCTTTTGCAAATTTATCAAATAACTGCTCTATAATCTGCTCTATATAAGTTCTGTCTGAATATGGCAGAAAAATCAAAAATTCATCTCCGCCCAGGCGGCATGCAGTCATGTCGCTATGCTCTTTTTCAGTAAGAATATTTCCTATAAGCTTAAGAGCTCTGTCTCCTGCTTTATGTCCATGTATATCGTTAACTTTTTTTAGATTGTCCATATCAATAAATGCAAGGCAGCCATTCATCTCGTTCATGCGCTCCGCAATAAGCTTTTGACCGCGGCTTCTCATAGGAAGCCCCGTAAGATAATCGATACTGTCTGAGCTTTCCTGCATGCTGATGGTACTTACCACATCTGAAATAAATTTGCCTGCTTCAAGCTCAATATCAGCATTATCGCCCTCCTCCTGCATAAAATTATTGTCCTCAATGACAACCGCATTTTTGTCCATAAGCTCAATAAAAATATCCGCAATCTGAGGATCAAACTGAGTGCCTTTGTTTTTGACTATCTCATCCCTTATTATTTCATCAGGAAGTGAATTTCTGTATATTCTTCTGGACTTCATGGCATCATAGCTGTCAGCTACGCTTATAATACGGGCATGAAACGGAATTTCCTCTCCCTTTAATCCGTCCGGATAGCCTTTTCCATCATATCTCTCATGATGATATCTGGCAATATCAGTCAGATTACTGACAATCGTAATATCCTTTAAAATGTCAGCCCCCATAATTGTATGGCTTTTTATTATTTCGTATTCTTCATCGCTTAGCTTTGTCGGTTTATTAAGGATAGTATCCGGCACGCCGATTTTACCGATATCGTGAAGAAACGCTGCATTTCTCAGATTCTGAACCTCATTCTCACTCCATCCGAGCTGCTTTGCTATGAGGGCAGAGTACTCTGCCACCCTATATGAATGTCCCTTAGTATACTCATCCTTTGCCTCGATGGTGGTAGCAAGAGTCTTCATCATCTGCATTGAAACCCTCTCAGCCTGATCCCTGAGCTTTTCACTTTCAGCATTTTGGCGTTTGTACTCAATCTCGCTGATTCGCTTGATTGTGACTATGATATTGATAAACAAAATCACCACCAGACCTGTCCCGATAAAAAAGCCTGAAATAGTGACAACAAAATACACCGATGCCTCTTCTATAAGCATCAAAACAAGTGCTACAACCGTGGCAAACATCTCAAGTCCATAGGCTGCCGCTCTCTTTTTAATTATATCAATGATAAATGTTGAGATAACAACTATGCAGCATACCGCAAGCATCACCTGCCCTGCCGGAAGTGTCCCGATAAAGTCACACACACCTGTTAGCTGAAGCAGCATGCATGTAAGAAAATTCACAAAGGACAGAGTCTCTACGCACGCATATATTTTTCGATATCGTCCTCCCTGTACGTTGTCAATATAAATTGAAATGGCGATGGGAGCTACCAGAATTACTATGAAACACATGGCTGCCATAACCGATGCATTGGGAACAAGCATCTGGCGCAGCTTTGACTCGCCAAGCATCCACACGGCCCCCAGAAGCATGCACCAGCCCACATACTCCATGTCAAAGTGTGTCTTGTATACGATACTGAGTGCAATACTGAACAAAATGGCCACTATTGCTGCAAAAAGTATAAAAAAGGCAATCACAGTCTCTCTGGAGTTCTTTTGAAAAATATTAGCCCATATATCACTCTTATCTCCACAGTATATTGTGTTTACAACACCTGAATAGTTTGCCGAGCTGCTTTTTAGCTCAATACGCACCTCTTTACCCGCATCATTTTCTGACATATCGCAAAATACATATCTGCTCGCAGAATCCTTACCGAACGGTCTCGTATCCTTTGTATCATACTCTGCTCTCAGACTGCCGTCCACATAGAATCTGACGGTCTGGAGTGAAGCCCTGATTGCCATGACACTGGCATCAAAATCCTTAGGTAAAACCGTGCTTATGGTCATAGTATCACCCGGCTTTACATCATATCTGCCGGGCACCTCGACAGCCTCACTCTCTCCGTCTGCTTTAAGCCATGTAAAACTGCCATCATAAGTGATATTTTCATCACTCGTTGATGTGCTTCTCTCACTTGGTAATACGCATTCGGCAACTATAAATCCAACTGTTAAAAAGGTCATTATTATATAAAACAATAACCTCTTTGTCCTGCTTACGCTGTATCTATCCATAATTTATCCTATTCTGCAAACATAAGGTCTGCTTTATTATCGTAAGGTTTTCCAATGTCGCAGACGGAAATTCAGGCACGCTATGCTGCCTGCTGTTCAACCATCGTGTTGATTTCCTTGCTGATTTTATTTACATACATCATGATTGCTACACCTGCAGCAAAAATCACTACTGTGACAATTATTCCAACTGCCGAAAAGCAAAGCTGGTTTAAATATCCGATAAACGGAGTCTTGGCAATAACCTGTCCTTTTACTACTTTATATGATACACCTTTTCCATCACGAAGTGCAATCTCTTTTGCAGAAGAATCATTAGAATCCACATAGTATGAATCTACCCTTCTACCTGATGAATCAGCTGATTCAATGGCCACTATATTGCCATCCTTGTAAGAGGCCTCGTCAATAGTCTTTAAATATACCACGCTGCCGTTCTTTGAAATATTTCCTGTATGGTCTGTGCCCGAAAGATATGTATGATAGCCAAATATCGGTGGAAGCACAACTGGAAGCACTATAAGAAGTGCCACTATTACAAGCACATAGCCTAGTATTGTAAGCCCTATCCTTTTACCCTTTTTCTCGTCTACTGTCTGATTGTTGTTAGTGTTTTTACTCATATTAAGCTCCTTTCTGTTCGTAAACCCTGTATTACTACAAATGAAGTATTTCCATGTAGTCTGTTGCATCAGCCGCTACAGCGGCCTTTTTCTGCATGGCCAGCGCCTCATCAATGAGATGCGGCATGGCCAGTGCCGTGTTGAGAGCCTCCGCCATATCAACGTACTCGCTCTCCTTAAATGTATTCGTGTCTGCGGTGTAATATGCGTTGTGCATGGTCTCCTCATAACCCACTATAAGCATGTTGTTTAAGAAAGTCCTGTTAACCGCATCCACTATCTCACCCTCGTGATTGATATCGAGGTAGAAATCACACTTCTCAAAAAGACTATCCAGCACGGACATCTTCACATTAGGGTAGAGTGACACATTGTCATACTGCCCTGCCGACATAAGCTTCGACGACATCTCTGTGATGGCCGCCACATGAAAATGCATCTGCGGCAAGAGTGACGCAAGCTCTGTCAGATGACCCACATTCTCTGAATTGGTACATACGAGTATGTGCGGCCTGTGCTTATTTTCCCTGACGAAGCTGTAGATATATCCAAGCTGCTTCACCTTATCGGAAGGAGCGCCAAGTGCTATAAGCCTGTCGTAAGAGTCCTTTCGCGATACAAATACACGCTTTGCCCTCGTTCCCTGATCATGCAATATAATCTGCATATTGCCGGGTATTTCATCTCCCACCGGCTCGTGCCAGAAGAGTGCATCGCGAAATCCGTTTGGCGCAAGCGCCTGTGATGCAAAAAACGGATATGACAGCGAGTTGAAATAAACTGCTGTATCCTCAAGCCCTGCACATCTGATGAAAAACGCTATAAAATCTGTCTTACTTCTGAAAATCCAGTCCTTATCCTGCCATCTGACGAGTAAATCGCCGGTGACGAAGTTTTCCACTATCATCTCCCTGCCCGTCACATCAAAAAACTTCCTGAGTGCCTTCTGGCCCTTTTTATTAAAAACCGTGTGACAGAAAATCGCGCCATACCTGTTATAATGCTCTGAAAGCCTGACCTGACCGGCATCATCGAGCCAGTCAACAATCTTAACCCGCCGCCTGTGCGTAGGCTCCGTGAAAAATATCCTCGCTCGCTCCCTGGTGCGGTCCATGACCTTCGCAGATGAATTATCGCCCTCTATGCGCCAGTAATCAGGAATCTGTATCTGATTGAAATACAGCGGCTTACCCGGTAAGCTGTCAGCTTTCCTGCAATCGCCTAAGAAAAATCCATACACGCTCATCACATCA
Organism: Agathobacter sp. LCP21S3_B2; assembly: GCF_052118705.1. Classification (NCBI taxonomy): domain Bacteria; kingdom Bacillati; phylum Bacillota; class Clostridia; order Lachnospirales; family Lachnospiraceae; genus Agathobacter; species Agathobacter sp. LCP21S3_B2. The sequence continues at coordinate 4,807 of NZ_JBQKGQ010000029.1, forward strand.
TCCGGCAGAAAACCGTCATCCTCAATGACTGCTGCATGAAAGGCTGCACCGGCATTTTTAAATGACTCAAGGAGATTCTTGCTCTCGCCAGAAAATGTATCAAACAGCAGTGTGATACCAACTGCTTCGTGTGTTACTTCAACAGCTCTATCCATCTGTGAACCACCTCCTTAGTCAGATATTCTTTAGCTTTTTCATATGAATGTGCTGAAAATGCATCCATATCATCCTCTGTAAACATCCTCACTATACGCTCAGAAAGGAGCTTTATCTTCTCCTTCTGATCTATCTCATCAGTGATTGGAATCCTGTAGCCGTTTTGCCCATCATCGATAAATGTCTGGTTGCCATACCTCACATCAAAGCCCACTATAGGAAGCCCTGAGCCTATGGCCTCCATGAGAGTGAGTCCGAAGCCCTCACTCTGTGAAGCTGCCACATACGCATCATAGTGCTTGTATACATCATCTAATTTCTGCTGTCCCATCAAATGCACATAATCAGCGCAGCCCAGCCTTCCGATAAGTCCATTAAGCTTCGCCTCATCGCCACCCTTGCCATATATGTCAAGTGAAATATCAGGAACACTTTCTTTTGCCTTTACGACAGCCTCCACCAGCCAATCACAGTGCTTCTCCGTCGCAAGACGCGACGCTGTGATGAGAGAGTGCCTCTTTCTCGGCTCATCCGGATACGTAAGCTCATCCAGACTGCCCACCGGAATAGTCACCACATGAGGCTCTTTTCCACAATACTTCTTGAACTGCTGCCTCATAAGCTCATTCTGCGCATCCGTCGCTGTAATGTAGAAATCTATGTGCTCAGTCTGTGAAAACGAATACTCATAATAGTTGTTCCACAGTATGTAATCATCATCAGTGCCACCCTCGCTGAAATGGTCCGCATGCACCACTATGCCTACGCGAGCCGGTCCACAATTTTCAAGGATTGCCTGGCCTATGCCTGTCGTCCTGTCGATAATCACCACATCATCAGCCGTGAGATTAAGCCTCTTTACCATGTAGCCGACCAGGTCAGCCTTGGTGTAAAGCACCTGCGCTCCTATCCTGTAAAAAGAGCTGTCATCCTCTATGACCTCCTCGTAACACACCGAGCCATCCTCATTGAAAAATGTCCTGCCGTACAGATGAGCCTTGCCGTCAAGCGGAGCATAGTACTCGCTGAAGGTCCTACAATAGGTGTAAAAATCCTTCCTGATCAGGCATCCGTTTGAGACAATCTCGACTCTGTGCACGAGATCACTTGTATCATCGACCATGTAGCAGGTGTAGAACCTGCCTCTCTCCTTAAACTGATACCTGCACGTCTTCCCATCTCTGGAAAAGGTATAATTCTCCTCTGCCATCGTAGCCTCAAGCTCCTTTAGAGTAAAGGTAACAGGCGATGTCCTCACATCTGTAAAAAATGTGTACAGCCATATCACTTCCTCATCCAAAAAGCCGATGTTTCTTGTCATGTGCTCTATATTTTCAGTTGGAAACATATCTGTGAAAACAAACCTTGCCGGAATATATGCCCTGCGGAGCAGATTCGCTCTGTAGCTCTGTGCGTACTCCACACCGCTTGAAGCCCAGCCTATTCCGAGATTGAAGTTATATACCATATGATTCTCCTCGTATCTGTCAAACTATTGATATTACAGTGTCTGTATGTAATTTAATGTGACTATTTTTTAAGCCACATTGAAAACAAGAAAATCAGCTGCTTATATGCCAGCATGACGTATCTGCTTTTTCTCCATATTTTATGAATAGTTACATCTATGGATATATAATCTGCAGCCTGCCATCCTTGCCGATTTTCACATCACTAAGTAAAATATTTCTTATGATATTACATTTTACTGCTTTTTCTGTATCCAAAAACGACTCGAAAGCCTCATTTTGGTACTCAAACATAACATTTCTCTGTGCAGATGCTCTTCCCGCTACCGCATACTTGAGCTGCTCGAGGTAGTCAATCAGCTCAACCCAGCCATCATCCACAGCCTTTAGAGTTGCCTCACGGACAAACTGCCCGTAAGCCTCCTCATCACCTATGCGCTCACGCTGTCTTGAAAGCCCCTGATACACGCGAAGCATCAGGTAGTCGCTAACAGTGGCGGCTCTTTCCATGTCAGACCTTGACAGACCGGAGTCCAGCTTGTATGAGATGTTGTCAAGTATGTATCCTAATCTCCCGAAAAAATTATACACATGTCATATCGAACGTGTTCTAAAACCCGCATAAATACTGGATTTTTTTGTATTTCTCTTTACAAAATAGTGTATAAAATGTATAATATAATTATAATAATTATACACTGTTTTGTAAGGAGAAATACATGTCATCATACGTTTATGTGAAGAATCCGAATGGTAAAACCTATGTTTACGAGAATACAACCTACTGGGATAAAGAAACTAAAACATGCAAGCACAAACGCGTAAGCGTTGGACACCTGGATCCGGATACAGGTGCTATAGTAGCGAATCGTAAGAAAGGTGGAGTACACTCTCGACCGGGCAAAGACACTTCACAGTCATGATATGTTATTTTTTAATGATATGGTTCTCTTTAATGATACCTCGCATATAGATATCATGAAAATCATCCATCAGTCGGTTCTCAATGGATGTGATGGATTTTTTGTTGAGTTCCAACCAATTGTAAAGGCACAAGACGGTGAGATAATGGGTGCTGAGGCTCTGGTTCGCTGGAAAAAAGAGCCTTTCGGCGCAGTACCACCCGGACTGTTTATTGACTGGCTGGAGGATACCCCTGCTATGTATGAGCTTGAAAACTATATCATGAGAACGGCAATAAGTGCAGCCGATGAAGATTGGCATGATTAATTTCGCAAACGCTGCAAACCTCAAGATTTGTATTGAGGGGATTGAAACTGATACTCTGGAAAGCTACCTAAGGCAGTTTGATGTCACCTGGTTTCTGGGTTATCATTACTCAAAACCTATCGGTCATAAGGAACTTATAAAGCTTCTTATGGCTTAAGACACTCAATTTCCGAATTTATTAATACTCCCAGATACTGACTCCAAGCTTCTTAAGCTCCTGATACAGGCGCGCTACCGGAAGTCCTACCACATTATTGTAATCACCTTGTATTCCCTTAATGTGTATGGCAAAGCGTCCCTGTATCCCGTAGCTTCCCGCTTTATCCATAGGATCACCACTTGAAATATAGCGGTCAATCTCATCTTCTGTTAACGTATACATGCTGACATCCGTCTTCTCATAAAAGCAGTGTTCTCCGGTTCTTCCATCTTTGTCAATAAACACAAACGTTACCCCTGTATAGACGCTGTGCTTTTTTCCCGAAAGCATCGAAAGCATACGCCTTGCATCTTCTTCATTCTTTGGCTTTCCAAGAATCTGATTCTCATAAGCCACTACCGTATCTGCTCCGATCACAAGAATATCCTGTGGTGTCACAAGCTCTGCGTGCTGTTCATTGTAGGTAAGCACTCCTGATGCTACCTCCTCTGCCTTTTGACGGGATAGCTCCATGACAACCGCAGACGGCTCCTCCTCTGTGATTATCTCCTCTCCCTTTGCAGGACAGACAACAAACTCTGCCCCAATCTGCTCTAATAATTCCTTTCGACGAGGTGATGCCGACGCTAATATTATCTGACTCATATTTATTTACCTTTTCTTTCAACTCTGATTTTTTAGCTGTTTATATTTCATCGTATAATTTCATATATTTTATCACACATAAATAGCCAAAAAAAGGACAAATTAATTAATTGAATTATTTCCATATTCCCTTACTTTTTCTGACATAATAATATAGGTCATTTTCCATAGCAAGCACCTTGTCGAGCGGAATACTCTTAAAAATCTTCATCTTCATCTTAAACCTGATCCACAAAGCTGAATATATTCCGAGCACTATAAAGCAGACTCCGGTAACAAGCCATATCATAAGCTTTTCATGTGGGTCACTTGAAATATTTAAAATCATATACGCTGTACCGACAATTCCGATTATTGGAAATAATGGGCCACACGGCACTTTAAAGTTTCTTGGTGCTTTTGGAAGCCTTTTTCTGAAAATCAGTAGATCAATATGTGCCAATATGTATGAAATCATCCAGAATACTGAGCCTACCAGAATCAAAAATGAAATCATATCTGCGGAGCTGTCACTGAAATATCCAAATATCAGGATAAGCGCACTCACAAAGACCTGACCAAACCACGGCACATTGTGTCTGTTTGTCTTTGCAAAAATCTTTGGAAGCATATTCATTTTTGCCATTCCCTGACAGATAACAGCAAGTGAATTGACTGTTGAATTCTGTGTACTTATCACAGCCAGAGCTCCGACCAGCATCATCCATATTTTTCCGGCTTTTCCGAGAACTGCATAGCCATATACCAGGTGAGGAGCTGCGGAGTCTGCGAGTGCTCCCCACTCCACATAATTGTGAAATCCAAAAATCATGACTGACTGCATAATAAATATGAGGAAAAGTCCTATCATCATGCCAAGCGGCACATTTCGTTTCGCATTTTTCACCTGCTTTGATACTGGGATTGCATATTCGGCCCCTATAAAAAGCCAGAAAGCCACTGCCGTCATTGCTGCAACATCCTTAAAATCGGCATTGAGGACATATTGCTGTTGTATTTTTACTCCTGTTCCTATACCTATCATACCGATGAAGCCCATAGCAACCAGCGAGCCGACAAGCAGAAATGCAACAATATCCTGTATTTTTGCAAACATATCCACCCCTCTTAGATTTGCCAACAGGATAATAACCGTCATAATGACAGTATATGCAAAGCTTGGTATGCCGGGTCCTATAACATCTGCAAGCGAGAAAGAGAATATAGAAGCCTCCACTCCACATGACATTGTGTTACAGATTAAGTAGCCTCCAACCATTGAGATAAGTGTCGGAAATGGTCCAAGTGCCGCTAGTGTATACTGCGCGAGACCACCTGTTGTATTGGGCATAAGTGCATTCAGTTCTGACAGCGATGCAACCGTTGTCATGTTTAAGAGCATTGCAATGAACATTGCAAATATAAATGTGATTCCAAGTGTACCTGCACCATTTCCGAGTGATACGAGACAGCTCGTTGCGACTACGAGCCCAACAGAAATTGATACTACATTTCCTAAGCCTAATTTCTTTTCATCCATAATCAACGCCCTCTTTCATTCATATATTTACAAACTGATACTTTTAATTAAATCGCTTCCAGTCCCTCGTCTCCGGTACGGACCCTTATTACATTGTCGATGCTGTATACAAAAATCTTTCCATCGCCAATATGCCCTGTATATAGCTCTTTTTTGATAATGTCCAGGATTTTATCTACCTTTGATGTCTCTACAACAATATTTATCTGCTGCTTTGGAAGCAGCTCCATAACTTCATTTATCTCCACCTCATATTCCTGCGTACCCATTTCCACTCCGCAGCCTAACACCTGCATAACCGTGACTCCGCGTACTCCAACCTTGCTTAGCTGCTGTATCAGGTCTGTAAGCTTTGACATTCCTGTGATAACTTCAATCTTTGATATTCTGCTCATGCCTATATCCTCCTTTGCATTTTCCTGTACTGCTCCAATGTTAAGCCTGCATAGCTTTTAAATTCCTTCATCATGTGTGCCTCATCAAAATATCCACAATCAAGTGCAAGCTCATCATAACGTGTATTGTTTGTGTTTAATTTATCCAAAAGTGTCTGAAAACGTATATAACGTGCAAATTGCTTTGGTGAAATACTATTATAATTCTTAAATACCCTTCTTAGATAACAGGCTGAATAATTTGTTTCCTCCTGCAGCTCACTAATGCTTATATGTCCGTTTGCACGCGTAATGCGGTTTACCAGATATTCATTAATCATCTCTTTGTCTGACAAATCGGGACGTCCATATACAAAATCCCTGTAAGCCTCCATAAAAATCACACTACGGCTTTTTATATCAGTTGCCATAGCTATCCTTTCAGTGAGATTTTTGCCAAAGAGATTGCCATCTATTTCCAAATCGTCATTTACAAGCATGTCCATAGAAAGCTCCCGTGGCAGTATTCCCTGTCCCGGCTGAAATCTGACGCCAAAGCATAAGCCAACATCGCCCAGCTCCCATTTCTTTACTCCGAATACAGTTCCGCTTATAAAAGTAATAACCCTGTTTCTTCCTATATTAAACAGCAAATCTATGCTTCCATCGGGAACTGCTTTCAGCTCATGCAGTAATTTGTTTCCTAATGAAAATTCATAGAAATGTGAAATTCCAAGCTTTGGCATATCAAGCCTTGATACATTGTCAACCCCCAGTTCAACGTATGGCTGACACGGATTAATGATAATATTCTCTTTTTGCATAATCTGACCTCTTTTCAAAAGTCATAACTAATGAAGCTCCGGTTCCTCCCAAAGGTTGAGTCTGACTCCAATTCCAAGCTCAAGAGCCCTTTTGTATACTGTCTCTCCCCAGGCAATGTCCTCTACAGGCATTCCACCGACTGAGTATATGATTCGTTGCTTATCATTGTCTCTGCCTGTCAGCTTACCGGTTATGACATCGGTTACATCTATTATTTCATCTCTTGTTATTTTTTTGTCATGCATGAGGTCCATAAATTTACAGCCTACAATCTGTACCGGATCGTAGCTCGGATATGGATATTCCTCCGCCCATGCTTCGTAGAGCTTATAATTATCTACGACAAGCTTTGTGTTTTTATCCAGATAGAATTTCTCATCAAATCTGGCTGCTGAAGGCATACATATGAGAGCTCCTTCCTTTATCCAGGCCTCATCAATGTATGGGAATAGCGATTCCTTGTCGCCGACACATGTGGTTGTACTGATGATATCACTGCCTTTTATGGCTTCCTCCATTGTCTCACAGACTTTAATTGTCTTAATCTGAGAAAATTCCTTCTTTACATATTCTACAAATGAATCGATTGATTTTTGTCCACGGCCTTTGATTTTAACTGTGTCGAGCTTTGGACATACACTGATAAATGCTGCAAGAGATGTCTTTCCCATTACTCCGGGGCCAACAATTGCTGCTACCTTTGAGTCCTTTCTGGCAAGATACTTGGCTCCAACTCCGGGAATTGCTCCCGTTCTGTAAGCACTTAAAAGATTTGCTGACATAAGCGCTAAAGGTGCTCCTGTATCCTTGTCATTTAACATCATCATGAGAATGGAACGCGGAAGTCCTGCTTTTTTATTTTCAGTGTTTGAGCCATACCACTTCATGCCTGCCATCTGAAAATTGCCTCCCAGATATGCCGGCATTGCCATGAAACGTCTGTCCTCGCCATTCTTTGGCATCCCCTCAAATTCAGGATTATCAGGGAAGGTAACCATACATCCATGTGAATTGTGATTTTCACCACCCATCACATAGTCACCCTTTTTCAGTGTGACCATCATATCCTCCATGACCTCAACGCATTTTGCCATATCCTTTACCCCGGCCTTAATCATATCTGGTTCACTTAAGTAAAGAAAATCAATTTTTGCACTCATCTTATTTTCCTCCGTTTCCTGTGTCATGTTACAACTGTCAGGTACAAATATGTTTATATACATGTCAGAGAAATATGCTTATGATGAATCTCAAAAATCAAAAAAGGCGCCAACAGCTTCTGCTGTTGACACCTTCGTCATGTATGTATATTAACATATTTAACATTTCAAGTCTATGTACTTTACAAATAAAAGCATATTTCTTTTTTATTTGCTTTATAACCTGATTATATATTATTGTTCACAGCCTGTATTGTATAAAACGATACAACCCATATTAGTTTTCCATATAACATTTTATCTGCAAGGCTTAAATCTGTCATATCTGAGCGCACTGATATCAACTACCGTCTTTTCACCATGCACCATCTGGCTCAGCATAAGTCCGACTGCAGGAGCTGTACCAAAGCCATGACCTGTAAAGCCACATGCCAGTATAAGTCCCGGTGCTTCATCAACCCTGCTTAAAAAAGGTACCCCATCAAATGAATTATCCAGCCATCCACACCAGCTTCTGACTATCTTTGCATCTCGAAGTGCCGGAATATAGCCCTCAATAGCTCTGCAGCTAGCTGACAGAGTCACGGAATTTGTAATCATCCTTGACGGATCAGCCAGGTTTGTTGACGGATCTACCATCTCATCCACTGTTTCCCAGCCTGAATCCGAGCCGAATACAAAGGAACCATGCTTTGTCTGATGACCATAGAAATCAGCAGATGCACATCCAAACATAACATCTATCATATGTGGCTGCATTTCTGTTACAAGACACTCATCTATCAGTCTGTTCATCGGAACATCAACTCCGATTGTCCTTGCTATAGCTCTGCTCTCATAGCCTGCAACAAGTATTATTGTCTCGCCCTCAAACACTGTACCATCATTTAATATGACCTTTCTTACCTTTCCTTTCACCTTTTGAAGACTCTTTACCGGTGCATCCGTGTAGAATCTGACCCCAAGCTCAAGTGCCCTTTTATAATATCCCAGTGTTGTGGTAAGCGGATTTGCGTGTCCGTCTGTAGGGCACCAGCTTGCTCCGATTACCTCATCAGACAGATATGGGCAAATTTCTTTTACCTCCTTCTTGTCTATCATTCTGACATCAAGACCTACAGATTGTGCTGAGTTTGCAAGACTCTCCAGCTTCTTCATATGCTCCGGGGTTTTTCCCATACGCAGATTGCCCTTCTGTGTATACTCTGTGTCCACTCCAAGCTCCTCTGAAAGTGTTGGCCACAGATTTCTTATGCCATACATGGCATATGGCAGCTCTCTTACATCTCGTCCTGACTGACGGACACCTCCTCCATTTCTGGATGAACCACCATGCCCTATGCTGTTAGTTGCCTCTAATACTATCACTGATCTGGTACCGCTCTTTGCCAGATAATATGCTGCCGCACATCCGTTTACTCCGCCTCCGATAATTACTACATCTGCCACATTACTCATCACAGTCACCTCCGTCTTCTGCAAGTATACACATCTCAATTGGTCTCATCGGTGCTCTCGAGCTTGCCGGAACAATCTCTGCCGGAGATACCTTTAACTCACTTGCTATTATTCCTTTTACCAGCTTTCCGCAGGTCTGTCCCTGACACAATCCCATGCCGCTTCTCAAATACCTGCGCATTTCTTCCATTGTAAAAATGCCTTCATGCACAGCTTTTCTAATCTGCCCCTTTGTTACCTCTTCACATCTGCAGACAAGGAGATCATCATCCTCACCTTTTACAAAAGGTCCTATTTCCTTTAACTTTGCCTGAATATCAATCATAATAAAACCTCCTATGCTTCCTTTGCCATTTCTTTTTTATAGAATCTCGCCTTCATTACCATGTCATTTGGAACCTTTATTGTGAGCAGATATGTATGGTCAAATACCGGGGCTGTCCTGATTTTTGTAACCTCTGCATCACATACATATTTACCGTTTCTGCCAAGTGCAACGCCCCTGTCACCGACCTTTGGAAGCGGAAGGAACTCATATGGCATTGTCACCTCACCATAACCTTCCTCTACATCTTCTTCTACAAGGAAGATAGACTGTCCTGAGCATGAAGCCACGCACATTCCGCAGCCTACACATTTTTTATCCGGATCAATTGCCGGAAGTGAGGTGATATTTCTGCCGATTCTGATGCAGCCTATCTTACATGCATCCTGACATGGGTTACACGGAATATTCTGTGTACACTCGATTACAGGATGTATGCCCTTCTGGTGTGTGACACCGGGGAATCTTTCTATCTCTTCATCCGCCACATATCCTTTATTCAAAAGATTCTTTGAAACAACAATTCCCTCTTCTGTCGTTTCAACAAGCTTTCCTCTGTTCTTTGGTGCAAACATTCCCTGTCTGAGAGTGTCTAACTGTCCTTCAAGCTCGCCAATCCTTGCATCTCTTTCCTCCTCAGTCATATATCCCAGATAACATGCAATGGATGCTCCTGACATTCTGCCTTCTATCATGGCTGAGCTTGCTTCCTCTATACCTGAGACATCGCCTGCCGCATAGATTCCGGGAACACTTGTGGCTCCGAATTTATCAATTACCGGAACATTTCCACCCTTTGTATCGCTCATCTGTACCTCTGCCTGTTTTAAAAGCTGCGACATAGGTGATAATCCAACTGCCAGACATACTGTGTCTACATCAAAATGCTTTTCCGTGCCCGGTATTATTTTCCAATCAGGTCCGACCTGTCCTATCACAACGCCTGTCACATAATCATCGCCCTCTACTCTTACTATTGTATGTGAGAGATAGAACGGAACCCCGCATCGGGCTACCTTGGCGGCATGTACGCCGTATCCACCAACCCTTGGTGCTGCATCAGCCAGTGCAACAACCTCACAGCCTGCCTGCAAAAGCTGATAGCTTACTACAAGTCCAACGTTTCCTGAGCCTAGCATCAGTATTCTGTTGCCGGGTTTTACGTGATGGAGGTTCATCATGGTCTGGGCTGCTCCGGCTCCAATTACTCCTGGCTTTGTCCATCCCTCGAAATTTACCATATTCTCACTGGCTCCTGTGGCGACAAGAACAGCATCTCCTTTATAGTGCTTTACGCTTTCTCCAACCTTTACTGTTATCTCCTTTTCCGGATAAAGGCCTACTACCGTAGCATTTAAAATGACCTCAACTCCGTATTCCTGTGCTTCTTTGAGAAGCTCTTCACCAATTTTAAAGCCTCTTTCTTTAGCTTTATGCTCCTTTGAACCAAAGAATTTATGAATCTGTTTAAAAAGCTGTCCGCCCGGTCTGGCATTTTCATCAAATACTATCGGCTTTAATCCTTTTTTTGCTGCCTCTATTGCTGCAGACAAACCGGCAGGTCCGGCACCAATTACTATCATGTCATATCGTTCAATCTTCATAATTCATGTCTCCATTCCATATATTTTATGCTTTCAAATATTATTCCTGTGCTTTCGCAGATACGCCGTACTGTGTCTGAACAACCATTCCGGCTTCAAGCGGTGTGATGCAGGTTCTGATATTTGGCTTTCCGTCTACAATCATCACACAATCAGTACATCTTCCTATTGCACAAAATATTCCTCTCGGCTCATGTGTCTTCGCTGTGTATCTGTGAGCCATAACACCGGCTGCCTTTAAGGCTGTTGCAATCGGTTCTCCTTCATAGCCCTCCAGAAGCTTTCCATCATAACTGAAGGTAACCTTTTTTCTCTTTGGTGTTTCTCCCAATATTGGGTGATTTTCAATTCTATCCATAATCTCAATCCTCCTAGTGTACTTTCAAACCGCTTAAGTAAGCGATTAAAAAAGGCGCCAACGATTGTATCGCTGACGCCTTTGTCTAACTCATTTACTGATTAGACATTAACATATAAAATTTATCCGGTATTGTAAAAAACGATACTTCCCTTGTCAACAACTACTATCCGGTCTGCATACTGTGCAATCACAAGGGACAACGCTCCTACGCATTTGTCACTGCTGATATCCAGTACTTTCTCCTCATCAATGAGTATTGGGGATATGAAACCGGAAATAATACACTCTATACATAAACGCAGTACGAGGTGACGCAATATGCCATCTTTTCGTTATTTTTCATAATAAAGGCAAGCCATTTTGGGTTAACCTTTTTTGTCTTAACTCAAAAACTCTTCGAATGAAATGTGTATATTAATTACTAAAAATCGGCAATAAAAGCGATTACATTTTATTGCCGATACTTTACTCATATATATTTATTTATATTGTATTCATTTATGCTATATTGATTTTCCCAGCAGTGCTCTCTCCATCTCATCATAATCATTTTCTCTTTGTTCAAAATTAACAAACACATTTTTTTTCGATGGAACGGAAGCTGACTCATCATTCTCAGAATATAAGCCATTCTCCATAAGCTTACACAGATATGATGCCTTATGCTTTACCTTTTCGTTTGAAAATGTTTTACTTAAAAATGTAGTAAGCTGCTGGATGTTACAATCTGTCTTCACATAATCCTCATATATCTGATCAATATCCTTATCCGAAAAACCAAAGCCCTTCAAAATACCTACAACAACAGTATCCCTGCTGTCCTTCTCTTCTATGGCATTAATCTCCTGCTCCTTGAGTTTAAGGATATTCTTAATCATGAACCTCACGCCTGTAAATGACTTTCCTGTTTTTAGAAGCTCATAATCAAACTGTATATCTGTGTTTGGTATATTGTTAATCTCATCTCTCGCTTCGTCCAGTATTCTTCTTCTAACATCTGTTGGTCTGTACGTCGTAGGATAATCTACCAGCTCTCTCAGCTCATCAAGCGTTAGAGTAAAAACTCCCGGCATTGCGTTGGGATAAGCCTTATAATTCTTGCGGCTTTCAAGTATGTAATACAAGTTACGGGCATATTTTCCTTTTATGCTGCTACTTATTTCTATAGAATAATGTGCTCCATGCATAATCGTTGATGACAATGTCAGTATCTTAAAAAAAGGAGTCGGAACAATTACGATATGTGCATTATCATTCATCCCCTTCTTTTTACAATCCTCAGCACTGTTATAATCAAACAAAAGCCACCACTGAATCTCCATTGGATCAGCGCCCTCTTCTTTTCCGGGTATTTCAATAAGAAGAGGTTTTTTCTTCAGCTTGTCAAAATCCTTTTTAAAAACGCGATATATGTAATTCTTGTCATTATATCCGATGTACTTTGCAATATCCTTAATATAAATCTTATATGATTTATTATCAGGATATGAAGAAATGTATCCTGTAATTATATCAAAAATGGTATTCTCGGTAACTGAATACTGCTGTCTGTTTTTGAAAATAATACTGTCACATCTGAATCCGATGTCCTCTCCGCCTTTTTTATTTGGATTTTCATTACTCTGAACAGAAAGAAGCATCTGCAAAGCTTCTTTTGCATTATCCTCAAAATTATCGTAAAATTCAGCCTCATCCCATAGTGTCATTTCATTTTTTTCAATAGATGCCGGCAATCCACTTTCTTCTAATATAGGCTCCTTCTCAGCCTCAGAAGAAATAATTGAAACATCATTTTCTGAATTAAACTCCATTGATACCTGTCCCTGAACATCATTAGACGGAATCATAAAAGATTTTACAATATTACCTTTTTCATCAACTATCCCTTTACTGCTTCTTTTATATGTTCCCATTTCTGCTTTCCTTTCAAAAGTGCACCCTCTTCTCCTCTTTGCACATTTACAATTATAAGTGACATTTACTTTTACTGCAACTCTTTTTTGTTGTACTTCGTGTCACTTTTTATACATATTATACTATATTTGTTGGACTTGATGTCACCCTATATTTCTTATGCTGTTACTGCTCTTCTATCCTGTTGTCATCCCTCTTTTTTGTTGTACTAAGCGTCACTTTTTAACTGTTATACTTCGCAAAACCGCTAATTATGCAGTTTTCAGAAATTATTTCCTTTTAGATTTCTTGCAAATGTGACATTTAGTACAATACTTTTATAGTCATTTGCTTAATTTTTTTATTTAACAAGCAACTAAATAATTATTTCATCATCATTTCAATCTAATAGTGACGATTAGTACAACTATTACTTGGACTAAATGTCACATTAATATTTTTTACGTACTATTTTGTCGAAAAAGTGCTTTTCAATACTCTTTTGTCACTTTAACTTGGAGTCTACGTCACTTCTATTGGACTTTTTATCACCTTTGTCTGGATTGTATGTCTCATAAATTTGTAATTTATGTCACCTTTTACTTGATTAAATGTCACTCAAAAACGCCGAAAGCCCTTGTTATTTAAGGATTTTCGGCGTTTATGTTATACATATATACATTATCTATACTATATTATACTTTTCTCTTTTTTGAGAGTTAAAAAAATTATTTATTATTTTAAAAAGTCATCCAGATTTTCAAGAATGATATTCATAAATTCATTTTTTGATTTATATCCCGTCATTGCTACGTATCTATTAAGATTGTCCAATGCTTTATCGGTGACAAGAAATCCAATCCTGTTTTTCTTAAGGTCCTTTTCTTTTTGAATTTTAATTAATTCCTTTACAGTATTGTTTTTTATTTCAGAATAATTATTTTGTGATTTAATTTCATTATTTTTTATACTATTTTTCATTGATTCAGGTTTATGATCTTCTTCTGTCGCTGGTGTTAAATCTTGATTTTTATCATATTCAGCATTGTTTTTTGGAGTATTTTCTGCATTTTCACTGTCATTCGCCTGTGTTTTTGCAGGATTAATTTCATTTTCTGATGAAGTATCATTATTAACTATGATACTTTTCTCTGTAGAGTTAGCATACACATCTACTAAGGTCTCCTCTTTTTTGGTATTCTCCTGCTCTTTTTTCTCATTTTTTCGCTGTGCTGCCAGCAACATTTCTCTTCTTGATGCCATATTATTCACCTATCCTTTTTACAATTGTATTTGCTATATCGTAAAAGCTCCTGCCAAGAGGTGATGATTTGTAATCTTCACATATTGCGGTTTTGAAGGTCTTTACCTCACTGGCTATAATCAGTTCTTTAACTATTGCTATAAATGGTTTTGGCTCATCATGGTCATTAATGTGTTCCTGCAGTCTGTTAAGCGCTAAATCGTACATATTTGACCTTTTGTAGAAATTTAATATATATCCTATAACCTCAGCATGGCTTTCGTGATTTCGGCTGTTTACGAGCTTACTAATATCCTTTTCCATCTCATCAACCATCTTCATGGATCCCTCATCAGACATTGTCGGGATGATAATGTAATCAGCGGCAATGATGGTCATAGTCAGTAATACTGATCTGGAAGGCGCATTGTCTACGAAAATGAAGTCGTAATCATCTTTGATAAAATCAATCACGTCTGAGAGTAAATATACGTCCTCACGTTCTGTAAATTCAACAGATGCCTTTGATAGTGATTTAGACCCCGGAATGATGTCAAAAAGCTTGTGGTGCTGCACGGCATCGTTTATGGAGCAAGCTCCTGTTAATACCTCATATATTGTGTTTGGAGCGGAAATATCGGCTCCTATGTTGTCACTTAAGGTACTGTTTTCGTCTAAATCGATTACCAGTACTCTCTTGTTTGTAATATTTCTTAATGCGTTCGCAATTTCTACGGTGCAGGTACTCTTTCCAACGCCGCCTTTTGCAGATGTAATTGCTATTGTTTTAACCATTTGAAATCTCCTTGAATATAAATCCTACTAAGTCTCAATATTAAAAATGATACTTAGCTGTTTTATAAGATTATTTTATATTATGTTTTAACGTATGTTTTAGTGTGTGTTCAGATTTACATTACATAATATTGAACATCTTATTGTATATTTTATATGATATCTTCTAATTTATCAACAGTTATATAAAAACTTTTAACCAATATTTATTATAATATTCGATTTTATATAAAATCATATAGCTTATCAAATATAAAATTCTATATTTTATCCTATATTTTACACAATATAATATTAAAAATAAAATTATATATTTCAATAAATATAAAAACATATAGTAAATATTAAATAATACTTTAAATAGTATATTCTATAAAATCATATAGAATATTATATATAAAATATAAGATAAACGCAAATATTATTGTTTATATTAATTAGAACATATA
>NZ_JBQKGQ010000030.1:0-15055 GCF_052118705.1 Agathobacter sp. LCP21S3_B2
ATTTTATACACTATTTTGTAAAGAGAAATACAAAAAAATCCAGTATTTATGCGGGTTTTAGAACACATTCGATATGACATGTGTATAATTTTTTCGGGAGATTAGGATATATTATCGTGTGCATGCACAGAATTATGGCTGGCTTGGATGGACTAAGAATGGAGCCATGGCTGGTACGACTGGAAAGTCATATAGACTTGAAGCTGTTCAAATTGTAGTTGTAGAAAAAGGAAATGTGGCACCTTCAGCGTCATTAGGAGGCTGCGTATCAAATAATACTAAGGCATATATAGCCGATGGACAAAACAGTGATACTATTTCTGTGGGAAGTCAAGCCCATGTTCAAAATGTAGGTTGGCAGAATAAGATTACAGATGGAAATATATCAGGAACTGTTGGAAAGTCACTCCGACTGGAAGCAATTAAATTGAATGTCGAAAATCAGGATTGTTCAGGTACAATAAAGTATCAGGCACATGTGCAAAATATCGGTTGGCAGTCTGCTGTTATGAGTGGTGGTATAGCTGGAACTATAGGAAAAGCTCTGCGGATAGAAGCGATAAATATTAGTTTAACGGGAGAATTGGCTAATAGATATGATGTTTATTATCGTGTACATGCACAGAATTATGGTTGGATGAATTGGGCTAAAAATGGAGAAAATGCAGGAACTGTTGGTAAATCATTAAGACTAGAAGGAATTCAGGTAGTTCTTGTAAAGAAAGGTCAGGCAGCACCGGATAATTCGTATGGTGGAGTGATTGCAAAAAATAGTTTTGCTTATATTGAAAAATAGGGATATTTAAAGGTAATACAAAAAAGATCAGTTGATACTGGTCTTTTTTGTCGTTTTTACTATTTGAAAATTATGATTATGTGGTAAAATAGAGCTATATAAAGAAAGGAAAACAGCAATGCAAAAATATTTAAAAAAAATTATTAGTTTGGTAATATGCTTTGGACTAGTACTAACATCAGTGAATATTACATTTGCAACAGATGATAACACGAATTCCGATATTGAAATAACAGATCAGGATTTGCAGGATCCAGAATATTACAGGACTCATTATGGTGAGAATTATAATGATAATAACGATGGCGAACAGGATTTGAATAGTGAAATATCGTTATTGTCAGATGATACATTGGCAAAGGCAAATAATGGTGTTTTAGGATGTGATGTTTCAAAATGGCAGGGGAATATTAATTGGAATCAGGCAAAAAAAGCCGGCATACAATATGCTCTGATACGAGTTGGATATAGGGGAAGGACAGATGGAATTATTCAACTTGATCCTAATTTTAAGACAAATATTCAAAATGCTTTAAATGCTGGAATAAAGGTTGGAGCGTATTTTTATTCAGAAGCTATTAATGAACAAGAAGCAGTAGAAGAAGCAAATACATTATTATCTAATATATACATGTATAATATAACTATGCCATTAGTTATTGATTATGAGGGCTTTAATCAAAATGAAAGAATTGGTCAGGCTAATCTTTCGAAAGCACGATATACAAATATTGTCTCAGCATTTTGTGAAAGAATAAAAAATGCTGGATATACACCAATGGTATATGCAAGTGCTTCTTTTTATACAGATCATTTGGAAGGTGAATATCTTTCTAATGCATATAGAATATGGAGTGCAGCATATAGTTATCCACCGGAACACTATAATTCTGTAAAATATGATTTTTGGCAGTTTACAAGTTCTGGTAATGGAAGTCAATATGGTATGGGATCAAATTCTGTTGATTTGGATTACTGGTATAATGGTAGAAATATAACAGGAAATGATTATTCGACAGTCTTTGATGCGAATTATTATTATAATATGTATCCGGATTTACAACGAGCGTTTGGAAATAACTCAGCGGAACTTTTGTATCATTTTATTAATCATGGTATGGCAGAGGGAAGAGTAGCATGTGCATCATTCGATGTATTGTCATATAAACAACGGTATCCTGAGCTACAGAAATTATATGGTAATAATTTTAAATCATATTTTGAACATTATATGATACACAAAAAGAGTGAACCTTGGAGAGATGGTTCACCTATCAAATATAAGGTGAAGTTCGTTAGTGAAGGCAAACTCATAAAAACAACTGAAGCATCGTATGGTCGTTCAGCTACTGCTCCAAACGTAAAAAAGAGTGGGTATGTGTTGGCTGGTTGGGACAAGAATTTTGATGATGTGACTTCTGACATGACGGTAAATGCACAGTGGAAAGCTGCAAGTTATACGATTACATATGATGCAAATGGCGGTAAAATCTCAAAATCAAATAAGTCAGTTACATATTTAGAAAAATATGGAAATCTAGATACACCGACAAGAAACGGATATACATTTGATGGCTGGTACACATCGGCTGATGGTGGAATACAAATAACTAGTGAGAGTAAAGTTGAAATAACCAAAGATAGTACGATATATGCACATTGGAAGGCCAATAGCTATGATGTTACATATGATGCAAATGGTGGATCTGTTAATGAAACTGGAAAAAGTGTTGTAATGAGTGAAAAATACGGAAGTTTACCTACACCAACAAGAAGTGGATATAGTTTTGATGGTTGGTGGACTTCTATTGATAGCGGAGATAGAATAACAGAAACATCTAAAGTTACAATTGCACAGAATCATAAGTTGTACGCACATTGGAAATTAAATGATGTGACAGTGCAATATAGTACACATGTTAAAAATATAGGTTGGCAGTCTCAAGTTGATAATGGAAAACTAGCAGGAACGACTGGAAGGGGATTACAATTAGAAGCAATAAAGGTAAATTTAAGTACAAAGAAGGATATTGGAATAATATATACAACTCATGTAAAGAATGATGGTTGGCATAATAACTCTTTTAATAATGAATTGAGTGGTACGACTGGTCAGAATAAGCAAATTGAAGCAATAATGATAAAACTTACAGGGGCAGATGCTGACAAATACGATATATATTATAGAGTTCATGCACAAAATTATGGTTGGCTTGCATGGGCGAAGAATGGACAACCAGCAGGAACAGAAGGTTATTCATGTAGATTAGAAGCGGTACAAATAATTATAACTGCTAAAGGAAAAGGTAGTCCTACTAATAATTATGGTAACATTAAATCTCAAAGAGGTAACTCATTTATTTCAAAAAATAATAGTAAACCTGCAATTAAGACAGATACAGATATATCCGTACAGTCACATGTACAGAATATAGGCTGGCAGAATAGTGTAAGTAAAGGTGACATAAGCGGAACTACTTACAAAGGATTGAGAATAGAAGGAATTAAGTTATCACTTAAAGAACAGGCTTATTCAGGCGGGATAAGTTACAAAGCACATGTACAGAATATTGGATGGCAGCCTAATGTACAAAATGGGAAACTAGCAGGAACAACAGGAAAGTCTTTACGTATTGAGGCAATAAACATTACATTGACTGGCAATATGGCGAAGCATTATGACGTGTACTATAGGGTTCATGTTCAAAATTATGGTTGGCTTGCATGGACGAAAAATGGTCAGAATGCAGGAACTATAGGTAAGGGACTTAGATTGGAAAGTTTGCAAGTTGTACTGATACCTAAAGGAGAAAAAGGACCAAATAGTAATTATAAAGGTGTTAATTCGCAAAATAACAGATCATTTTATTAATTTTATAGTTTGAAAATAAAAAATATGGTACAATAATTTTATAGTGGTACAATTAAAATTATGGAGGTATTATGTATGGAAAAATGTATAAAAAAGCTTTTATGCATGCTACTAACTTTAGGACTGTTCTTTACTTCATGTCCGGTCTATGCATCTGAATATATTAAAGATGTAAATGGTACTGAAATTGTAAATGAAGAGCAGAATGAAAAAGAGTCAAATGATTCTGAAAGTAATGAATATGTAAATGATAACAGTGAAGAATCAACCGAATTGTATCAGAATACGGAAGTTTCGGAATATCATGATGCGGATGTCAATGAAGTTAATAATAAAGTTGATGTTGATGAAAAAAAACAGGATGAGGTTGGTACAGAATCTAATGAGGATAAGTCTGATAATCAGGAAGATGAGAGTAAAGATGATGAAAAGAAAGATGAGCATTTAAAGGTAAATTATGTAGCACATGTACAGAATATAGGCTGGCAGAATCAGGTCACAGATGGAATGACAGCGGGAACTACGGGTAAAAAACTTCAGATGGAGGCAATTAAAATATCGTTAGATAATACGACTCCATATGCAGGGGGAATTTCGTATGCAACTCATATAAAAAACATAGGCTGGCAAAAGCCTGTAGCTGATGGTGATATATCCGGAACAATAGGAAGAAAGCTGCGGATTGAGTCAGTTAAAATGCAGCTAACAGGAGAATTAAGCAGTTATTATGATATATATTACAGAACACATATTGCGGAAATTGGTTGGATGCCGTGGACATTGAATGGTCAGATTTCCGGAAGTGTTGGACTTGCGGACAGAGTGGAAGCAATTGAGATTAAGATTGTAAAAAAAGATGATCCCAATAAACCTGAAATTACATCTTTAAAGAGTTATTTACAAGGAGTATCAAATAAGATACTTACATATTCAACTCATGTACAAAATATTGGTAATACAGCCTGGACATCAGGTGGTAATATTACAGGTACTACAGGTCGGGGCTTAAGAGTTGAAGGTATAAACATCAATTTGGGTCAGGATAGTGCAAATGCTTTATCTGGTACTATTAAGTATAGAACCCATGTTCAAGATATTGGTTGGACCGAGTGGAAAACCTTAGGACAGTACAGTGGTACTTCTGGCATGGCTAAACGGGTAGAGGCAATAGAAATTAAGCTTACAGGTCAGCTTGCTATATTTTATGACATATACTATAGTTCACATATACAAAATTATGGCTGGCTAGGTTGGGCCGCAAATGGACAGACATCAGGTTCGACAGGTATTTCTTATAGAATGGAAGCTTTAAGAATTAATCTTGTAAGAAAAGGTAATTCAGCACCTGGAAATACATCTGATTATTATAAAAATAAACCAGTTTATACACCTAAACCGTCACCAATAGATGCTATGTCAAAAAGTGCACAAGGAAAATCCAGCCAAACGAACTGGCTCATAATGACAGATACAGCTAACTGTCAGGTTGGAGTTTACAGTGGTAGCTATGGTCATTGGAGTAGAATGGCTTTGTGGTCATGTGGTCCGGGAAAGGCATCTACACCTACAGTAAAAGGCGAGTTTACAATATATGGAAGAGGAAAATCTTTTGGAAGCAAAACATATACTTGTTGGTATTATACACAGTTTTATGGAAATTATTTGTTCCATTCGGTACTTTATAATCGTGGTAGTATGACTAAGATACAGGATGGTACACTTGGAAAACCGGTATCTCATGGATGCATAAGATTAGACATTAATAATGCAAAGTGGTTGTATGACAATATTCCTAATGGGACAAGAGTTGTAATTTATTAGTTATCTTAACATTGTATTTTAATAGAAATTCCGCTATACTATGTTCTATAGTATAGCGGAATTTAGCATATAATGGAATATTAATATTAGAATCATTTGTTTGCGATTTTGGATGAATTTGATTGTTTGATAGAATTTGTTAATATTATTTTGGATAAATCAAATAAAATATAAAGAAAGAGAGAATACGATTATGAATTACAATGAAGAATACAAGCGTTGGCTTACATCAGCAACAGCTGATGCAGACGTTGCAGCAGAGCTTAAGGCAATTGAAAATGACACTGCAAAGATAGAGGATGCATTTTACAGAAACCTCGCATTCGGTACAGGCGGTCTCCGCGGTACAATCGGAGCCGGAACCAACCGCATGAATGTATACACCGTGGCAAAGGCTTCACAGGGCCTTGCAAACTATCTCGTAGCAAACTTTGATGCACCATCAGTATCCATAGGCTATGACAGCCGTATCAAGTCTGATGTGTTCGCAAAGGTTGCAGCATCGGTATTTGCAGCAAATGGAGTGCAGGTCAATATCTGGCCAGAGCTTCTTCCGGTGCCTACAGTGTCATTTGCCACAAGATATCTTGGTACATCGGCTGGTGTCATGGTAACAGCCAGCCACAATCCAAGCAAATACAACGGCTACAAGGTTTACGGCGCTGACGGCTGCCAGATTACTACAGAGGCAGCGGCAGAGATTCTTGCCGAGATAGAGAAGCTTGATATTTTTGCAGATGTAAAGCAGTCTGATTTTGAGTCCGGTGTTGCAGAGGGTCAGATTAAATATATTTCCGAGGATGTGCTCACAGCCTTTGTTGAGGAGGTTAAAAAGCAGTCTCTTCTCGATGACAGTGTAAAGGTGGACAAGAACGTGGCAATCGTTTACTCACCTCTTAACGGAACCGGTCTTAAACCGGTGCTTCGCACATTAAAGGAAACAGGCTACACCAATATCACAGTAGTTAAGGAGCAGGAAAATCCTGACGGCAATTTCCCTACATGTCCATATCCAAACCCGGAAATTAAGGAGGCTATGGCACTCGGTATGGAGTATGCAAAGAAATGCAACGCAGACCTTCTTCTTGCTACAGACCCTGATTGTGACCGTGTCGGAATAGCAGTCAAAAATGCTGCAGGAGAGTACGTGCTTTTATCAGGAAATGAGACAGGTATGCTCTTATTAAACTATGTCTGTGAGCGAAGAATTGCAATGGGAACTATGCCAAAGGACCCTGTACTCTGCAAGACTATCGTTACAATCGATATGGCAGACAGAATCGCAGCCGATTACGGGGTAAGAACAGTCAACCTGCTCACAGGCTTCAAATTTATAGGAGAGCAGATTGGACGATTAGAGAAAGAGGGAAAAGCTGACTCATACATCTTTGGTTTCGAGGAGAGCTATGGCTACTTAAGCGGCACATATGTGCGTGACAAGGATGCTGTTAACGGGGCATATCTCATCTGTGAGATGTTTGCGTACTATAAGACACAGGGCATCAGCCTCATTGACAAGCTCAATTCTCTCTATGAGAAATACGGCTACTGCCTCAATACTCTTCACTCATATGAGTTTGATGGCTCTGCAGGCTTTGCAAAGATGCAGGATATCATGGCTGAGTTCCACAAGGGTCTTGATACAATCGGTGGCAAGAAGGTTATTGAGTGCCAGGATTACAGCAAGGGGCTTAACGGACTTCCTAAGTCTGATGTGCTCAAGTTTATGCTTGAGGGCAACTGCTCTGTAGTTGTGAGACCTTCCGGTACTGAGCCGAAGCTTAAGACTTATATCTCTGTCAGTGCCGTGGATAGAGAGACTGCAGAGAAGGCAGAGCAGATTATATGCGATGAGCTTTCGAAGAAATTTGTGTAAATTTTAATGATGCTTTTTTATAAAGGCTGCATAGAATTGTAGCCATAAATGGTGTTTTTGATTGATAGAAGGATAATGACATATGAAACCAATTATTTTTTTACATCCTGTTTTTAAGCAGATGATATGGGGTGGCAACCGCCTCGCCACTGATTTTGGGTATGATATTCCGGGCGATAATACCGGTGAATGCTGGGGCATTTCAGCCCATCCAAACGGAGATGACAGCATAGCCAATGATTGCTATGCCGGTATGACACTTTCACAGCTTTGGAATGAGCATCCGGAGCTGTTCGGCAATATTGAAGGCGATAGATTTCCACTACTCATCAAGATAATTGATGCTAAGGACAATCTGAGCATACAGGTGCATCCATATGATGAGTATGCTGCAAAGAATGAGAATGGTTCTCTTGGTAAGACTGAGTGCTGGTACATCATAGATTGTCCTGATGACGCAAAGCTTGTGGTGGGGCATAACGCAAAGACCCATGAGGAGCTTTCAGACATGATTCATGAGGGCAGATGGGATGAGTTCATCCGCTATGTCCCTATCAAAAAGGGCGATTTCATCCAGATCGACCCGGGTACAGTGCACGCAATCACAAGCGGCTGCATGATTCTTGAAACCCAGCAGAACAGTGATATCACATACCGTGTATACGATTATGACAGACTCACTGATGGCAAGCCGAGAGAGCTTCATGTGGATAAGAGTATTGATGTCATCACAGTTCCTGCAAAGTCCACAGAGGACAGTGTCATGGACACAAACAATCTCACACAGAATAAGTGGAACAAGCTTATTGAGTGTGAGTATTATAAGGTTTATAAGCTTGTGCTTGATGGTGAGCTGGAGTTTGAACAGAGTCATCCATTCCTTAATATGAGTGTGCTTGACGGAGAGGGCACTGTGAATGGACAAAGAATCAAGAAGGGCGACCATTTCATAATTCCGGCTGGGTACGGAAATGTGAAGCTGGAAGGAAGGCTGGAAGTTATTGCTTCGTGTGTGTAAACTTATGTATTAAACATAAACAGGGGATTTGAGTTTATACATAAGAAGGTGATTAATGTACAAGATAAAATATTAGATTACCTATTATAGATATTTAACATGTGAGTATGAAACGGAAAGGTGTATGTCATATAATTTGAATTTAGGATCGTCAAGCCGATTACGGAATGCATCTGTCATTGTGGTAAGATGCATTTCAATGAGTTTATCTATTGTAACTCTAACTGATTGCACTTGTATAATTCATTAGCTTCCTAGAATTCACTCTCGTATCTTATAATGCGGCTGCAGTAATCATGAAAGATAAGACTGCCTTTCTGACATATGTGACAAAGGAATTCACTGCTCACAGATAAAATATGCTGTCATTTTCTTGTAAAATCTGTTACAATATACATGGTGTTTATCAAGGCTCTGGAAGCAAATCTTTGCTGGAAGGGCTCCGAAGCCTTTCCTTTGATGGATGAAATTTTTAGCTTTTATCGGAAGAAGTAAGAGATGAGATTAAATGTGATGTCTTATAGGCTTTTGATAAGGATGAAGATTCGAATCAAGTTACATCTGTTGAGATAACTATTGCAGGAAGAAGATTTAGCTTTTCAAAAAATACAAATGGAGATATTACAGCAGCTCAACTTAAGATGAATCATGGAAATTCTAATGATTTATTTGAACTAAAAGATGAGTCAAATGAAACGAGATGTTTATTCGATTTATTGCCTCTTTACAAAAAAGCAAATTAAAATTTTATTATTTTAGCTGATGAGTTAGACAGAAGCTTTCATACAAAGCTAACGATTGAATTTATTCAAAAATTTTTTGAAAAGACGATAGGGGCAAAAAAACAGTTGATTGCTACTGTACACGATTCAAATGTGATGAATTTAAATTTGCTTAGGCAGGATGAGATTTGTTTTGTAGAGAGAAAAGAGAATCATAGCTCAAAAATATATTCATTAAATAAATTTCAAGAACGATTTGATCGTACAGTTGCAAAAGACTACTTACTTGGCAGATATGGAGCTGCTCCTAATTTTGGAATTGATCCATGGGAATATGAGGGAGAACAGAATGGCTAATGATATGAATGATAGTAAAGTAAAAAAATTTATAAAATTTATATATGGTTCGAACAATGACATGAAATTTAATATAGCATGTTCATCATTATTTAATAGTGTTATTATGTTGGCTTTTTGTTATGTATATCGAGAAGAAAAACTTTTATCATTAGTATTAGAATATGCTTCTGTATTATTTTTGGTTATATGGACATTATTAGCACATGGAATGAAGAAAACAGAAATAATAATATACGAATTAGTCAGATGGCTTTTATTTTTGTTTGTTTTAATACTTTCATGGTATTTTTTAGGACGATTGCATCAAAAAAGTACTATTTGTGCTTGCTTATTTGGTGTGCTGGGTGGTATAGGAGTGTTTGTGTGTAATATATTTTTTATTTCGAGATTTGTAGATATATTTAATTTTGTTAAGGTGCTTTTGGATAAAATTAAAAGAAAAGTATTTAATACAGACATGCAAAATACGACAGGAATTAAGGCTGCTTTGGAGAATATAACAATACTATTGGGAACAATTGGAACGCTATTAGTTGCTTTGAAAACGATTATAGAGGTAGTTATACAGACAATTGATATTATCTAAATATTTTGGAATAGAGAAAGTTAAGTATGGAGAGGTGATAATATGGTAAATAATTTTACATCAGGGCTCTACAATATATCCTTTTTTAATATGAAAATTGATACTTCAGAAGAATTGACCAATGAGGTCATAAAAAAAGAAGAATCAACATTTATACACGAGTTTATACATTATCTTCAGGATTTGATATTGCCATATAATATTAGAGTTAATTTAAGTAATGTAAGGTGGCTATTTAATATATTGGAAGAAGCATATAAAAAGGGTACAATTAAGCGACCATTTGAAGATTGGAACAACGAATCATCCATATTATGGACACAATTTAACAATACATTTGGACATGGAAATTTTATTGATAAAGTTGCTTATATTAACAACATAACATCAGATTATGATAATATTGAAGGGTATGATAGTAATTTGAATGTTGTACGGAGACATAGAGTGTATAAGTATACTTTAGATGTAGTTGAAGACGCTGAGTTACAACATTCAGAGACATATTATTTAGGGGCAAGGGATTTATTGGAATATATTGCTTATAAAATTGAAAGCAAGTTTTTCCCCGACAGACCGGCAGCTCCACAATTGCCATATGAATCAGTGGATTTGATTTTTGATAGTTATGGTTTAGCAGACATTTCAGATGAAATTAAAATATGTATAGCAGAGAGATGTCTATATAATGATGCACCAGTTCATTGCTTATTATATGTATTATTAAGCGATAATAAGTTTAAAGATTTTATTAGAAATTCATCCTATAAGGATATATATGCGTTTTTGTTGAATTCTTCAACGTTAACACGAGATGGCTATAGTGAAGAATTAATTGCAAAGACTCAAAGAAGAATACATCAATTTAAAAATGAACTACAAATTCGATATGGTAGCTTTGAAGAAATATCTAAATGGCTGTCGATGGTGAGTGAGTTTGTTAAGAATAATTTGTCAGGAAAATTTATCTTTTCAGATATTTATAAAATGAATAGTGATGATATGCATAAATTTGTTAATGATGTAATCAATCAAGTTGGAATACCGTTAATAATGAATGAGCAGGAAAAATATATTTCTATGTGTCCAGAACACATTCAGAAGTCTGGATTTATACAATTTTATGTTTCTCAGAAATTTATGGATTTTTTATTTAATAATAAAGAAACAAAGTGTCCTATATATGGATTTTGTAAGGCAAATGGTGGATCCTGCAATGAAAATTGTGTCTTGAATAATAATGGGATAATAATGGGAAATGAATCTTGTCATTATAGGAAATTTATTGAAACATATAGATTGACTGGTATAAAGATAGATTAATGGTCTTAGGGAAAGATTTAGCACAAAATAAAATGAGAGGTTCTGACAACTAAGCTGCTGGCAGAGAACATACCCTCTCATACATTTTTTCAAAATCATTAGGAGACATATAGTCGCAGTGGCTGTGAATCCTAACGGTATTATAAAAGTTTTCAATATACTCAAATACAAGCCTATAAGCATGTTTGTAGTTAATGATATTAAACCTGTTAAGCCATTCTCTTTTGATTAAGGAATGGAAAGACTCGATGCAGGCATTATCGTAAGGATAACCACTATGAGAATAGCTTCGTGGCATCTTTTCTGTGGCTTTACGCCACGCATTTGAAACATACTGGCTGCCACAATCTGAATGGATAATAAGTGGTAAATCAGTATTACGACAAGCTTTTGCCTTGTTGATTGTTTCGATAACAGTAGATACTTCCATAGTGTCCGCAAGAGTCCAGGCAATGATTTTCCTGGTGTACAAGTTCATAACGCAGTTAAGGTATACAAAACCATTCTATGATTTTTCTTCTTCCGAAGCGTAATTGCACCGGAACCGATAACGGGAATATCACCGTCATTATCTCTTAACTGGGCTTCCCAGCGTGCAAGGGTGCTGAAACCGATACCCAGGTTCTTTGCACATTCAACCTGTGTAAGATCAGGATGCTCTTTGCGATAGTTGATAGCATCCAACTTGAACTGCTTGGTGTGATGAGTTTTTTGTCGTGGCATAATAAGTTCCTCCTCTTTTTTTATTATACAATACTTAAGGGGATATCTCATTTTGTTTTGTACTATTTAGATGCTAACGCTATAAAAAACTATAGTAGTTTATAAAAATTATTTAAAGAGTTTAAATGCAAAAGTAATGTGTTGTGAATAGTACTATTAATTATATGAGATGTTTTAAATGTAGTATGATTTAATGGAGGCATAAAGTGGAGTCAGTTTTTATTAAAAGTATAAGAATAGATAAGATCAGACATTTAGAGAATATAGATATAAATATTTGCGATAGTGAGCGCAGACATGTTATAGTAACCGGAAAAAATGGCAGTGGAAAGACAAGTCTACTTGATGTAACTGCTACATTTATTAATTCTGTTACATTGGAAGATAATTTATGGCTCTTTCATGAGCGGTATAAAAAAGAAACTGCAGGAATATGGATGGAATTCAATAAGTCATTTGTTGAAATTAAGAAACTATTTGAAGCTGGCAAATTTATTACTGCTTATTATAAGGCAGACGGAGTTTTTTCATCTATTGAACCGGAGCATGTAGAAAAAGTTAAGCTTAAAACAGGATATTCAATTAACGATACTCCAAGGTAAGAGTTTATAAAATATTTGTTGGACTTAAAGATGACGCAGGCTTTGGGTATTTCTAATGGAAAGTTAGATAAAGCGGATAATATATCAAAATGGTTTAATAATTTTGATGATTTACTAAAGCAGATATTTGATGATGAATCGGTGAGCGTGGATTTTGACGAGGACACATTAAAATTTTCTATTGTTATGGATGGAAAGGAAAAGTTTGATTTTGAAATTCCGGGTGTTGTATTGATTGATGAGATTGAGACTCATTTACATCTGGAATTGCAAAGAAACATTATGGGGCTATTAACTACGATATTTCCAAATATTCAGTTTGTAGTATCCAGCCATTCTCCATTTATTCTTAATAGTTTGGAAAATGTCGTCATATATAATCTGGAAAAGAAAATATGTGTAAAGAATGGTATGGCAGATATTCCGTATAGGGGAATTGTAGAAGGGTATTTTAAGTCAGATGAATTATCCAATGAGTTAAGGGATAAGTTTGAAGAATATAAAGAGTTGGCAGGTAAATCGGAGTTAAGCGATGATGATTATGAGAGAATTACTGAGCTTGAGATGTATTTAGATGAAATACAGGATTATTTGGCACTTAAAATTTCAACAGAGTATCAGAAATTAAAAATCAAAATAAGAGCGGGGGCGGAGTAATACGGTCAAAGTAGAACGTAGCACTCCGACACCTGAGTCATTGGCTATGGAAAAGATAAAAGCTGATGGAAAATATGATAAGCCGGATGTTGTTGAGAGATTAAAAAAGATTTTAATAATAAGTGCTATATTTGTGAGATTAATGACTTGCAGGATCCACAAATTGAACATTTAAAACCACATTCTGTAGGGAGAGATATTGAACAGAAATTAGAACTGAAATTTGATTGGAATAAATTATTTTGGTCATGTGGACATTGCAACGGAATAAAAAA
The DNA here is from genome assembly GCF_052118705.1 of Agathobacter sp. LCP21S3_B2. NCBI lineage: Bacteria > Bacillati > Bacillota > Clostridia > Lachnospirales > Lachnospiraceae > Agathobacter > Agathobacter sp. LCP21S3_B2. The sequence goes on from NZ_JBQKGQ010000030.1 coordinate 13,632, forward strand.
CCAAAGAAAATATGATGAGCATATTATTGGCTGTTGCAAAGTTGACCCAGAGGATAGGATTTATAAAGCTGTAATATTTGAATACACCAGATAAATTTGATTTAAAAACAATTATCTGCAATATAATAATACCAGTGTTTCTGGCTGTTATTATAGCGATATATACTATTTTTAACAATGAACAAAATTCAGGATTGGTTTTCAACGTAAGCATGGATATATTTATATTGGTTTTAATTTTAATGATACCAATTATTATTATAGAGAATTTAAAAAATATGAAAACAGTAAAGAATACATATGTTATTAAGAAACTTTTGGAGATTATTGAGAACTTGGAATTAGTGGCAAAAGATAAAAGAGAGTGATCAGAATTGTATTAGTTTAAGGAGACCAACATTGAGCAGAATTTTAATTGAAAATTTAGGACCAATAAAGTCCTTCGAGCAGGACGTAGATGAAAATTTAATGATACTGATAGGTGAACAGGCTAGCGGTAAAAGTACCATTGCAAAGACTATATTTTTCTGTAAAAGTATTTCTGATGAATTTAAACATTATGTTATGAATCAGGATAATATTATTGCTTCAGGGCATCAGACCCCTTTTACGGGATTTATTAAGGTGTTGCGTACAAAGTTTGTAGAGTATTTTGGAACTACAAAACATATGGAGCCATTTACAATCCGCTATGAGTTTGATAATAAAGAGCATGTAACGATTAAGCTTAAATTAGGATATGCTAATATTGTATTTTCAAACAAGCTTAGGGAAGAATGTGAATATTTTATTCAAAAATTATCTGAGTATTATGCAACTATGAGTCTGCCTAATGATTTTCTATCAGGAATTGATTTTGCTTCTTGGTCTTCTCAAAAGGAGAGTATGAACAAGATGATTAATCATGAGATAAGTCATATTTTCGGTCAGGATTATACGTCCATTTTTGTACCGGCTGGAAGAAGCATGCTCTCGACTAATTCAGAGTTTTTTCATGCCTCTACCCCAAATAAATATGATGTAATAATGAATGATTTTATAGAGAGAATAAGGGCTTTACAGAATCAGTATTCGCAGAGACTGGAAGATATTATTGAGGATAAGAAAAAACTTAGTTCGATTAATATCGATTTTGAGAGAGTGAAAAAGGCTACGGTCCTTGTTAGAAAAATATTAAAGGGCGATTATATCAGTGATAAATATGGGGAAAAGATATATTATGATTTGAGGGTCAAAAGGTATTCCAGCAAGGATACCGTATAACCATAAATTTGTACCTTGAAAACTTCACATAAATGAGGATTTTGTCAGCCATAAGTGGTATTATATAAGCAGAAGAAAGCGAGGAAACCACTTATGTCTTTTAAATCAAATGATAGTCAGCAGATTACATTAAATGATGCTTTATTCGGTCTTACAGACCG
>NZ_JBQKGQ010000031.1:0-11170 GCF_052118705.1 Agathobacter sp. LCP21S3_B2
AAGCATGGCAACATGTGGAGCTGACTGTTACTAATAGGTCGAGGGCTTAATCTGGTTAATAACGGAGAAAAACAAATCGGATTTGTATGAAGTTTTGAAGGTACAAACCTTTATATGGCCTAGTGGCTCAGTTGGTTAGAGCGCCGCCCTGTCACGGCGGAGGTCACGGGTTCGAGTCCCGTCTGGGTCGTTTATAGTGAGTCTTTATTCATGATTGTATGACGATTAAATCATATGAATTTCATTTAACACTCGCTACAAGTATCGCGTGGGATCTTAGCTCAGCTGGGAGAGCATCTGCCTTACAAGCAGAGGGTCACAGGTTCGAGCCCTGTAGGTCCCATTTAACTAATTGTTTTATTAGTTATGCCGATGTGGCTCAATTGGCAGAGCAGCTGATTTGTAATCAGCAGGTTATCGGTTCGAGTCCGATCATCGGCTTTATACAATTTAATATTGAATTGTATTATGGGCAGATTCCCGAGTGGCCAAAGGGGACAGACTGTAAATCTGCTGCAACTTGCTTCGATGGTTCGAATCCATCTCTGCCCATTACTCTTTATAGAGTAACTAAATACTATCGCGGGATGGAGCAGTCTGGAAGCTCGCCGGGCTCATAACCCGGAGGTCATAGGTTCAAATCCTATTCCCGCAACTCGATGCGTAAGCATTGTGCCCAGTTAGCTCAGTTGGTAGAGCAACGGACTGAAAATCCGTGTGTCTCTGGTTCGATTCCGGAACTGGGCATTTTAATTTATTATGGGATATTAGCTCAGGTGGTAGAGCACTTGACTTTTAATCAAGTTGTCCGGGGTTCGAATCCCCGATGTCTCATTAGAAAAAGAAAACCATCACTGGTAAGAGTGGTGGTTTTCTTCTTCTATTGATATATGGTGAATTGAACTCCGGACAACGTGTTTGAAAAATGGTATCCCGCAAGGCTGGCAAGAGGCTCAAAAAAGCAGTAATTCGTAAGATTTCTTTAATATTTTATGTATTCTATTTACTTTAGGCTGATAGGATAGTACTCTTTAGAAAACGTACTCATAGGAGTGCTTATCAATAAATAAAGAGGTATATCATAATGAAGAAAAAACTGATAACAATTGTAATAGGAGCTATGCTTTGCGCAGGCTTGTTTGCAGGCTGTGGGCAGAGTACTACAAAGCAGGATAAGGCAGCAGGCACCGAAAATGCAAAGCAGGCTGAGACCAAAGACGAAGGTGAAAAGGGCTCACAGGAAGAGAAGGAGCTTACAGGAACAATCGATGACATAAAGGACTTCATGTTTGTAGTGACTGATGACAAGGATACACCATACAGCTTTACCTTCGATGAAAAGCCTGACGGACTTGAGAGTGTCGCAAGCGGAGATAAGGTGACTGTAAAGTATACCGGAACTATTTCAGAGGTGGATCCGTTTGAGGGAAAGATAATATCTGTTGAGAAGGCAGAATAAGGTACCATAATCATGGATTGTATTTTGACGGTTAATCCGCTATACTATAGCTAAGTATAGCGGATTATTTTTGTGGAGGCTTTTATGGCAAATACTTTGAAGTTACCGGTTGGAATTGATGATTTTAGGAAATTGAGGGAATCGGAATTTTATTATGTTGATAAAACAAGACTTATTGAGCAGCTTTTATTAAACTGGAGTGAGGTGACGCTTTTTACACGTCCGCGCCGCTTTGGAAAAACTCTTAATATGAGCATGCTTAAGAGCTTTTTTGACATTGGCACAGATGAAGCTTTATTTGATGGCTTATATATTTCAGGTAATAAAGAACTGTGCGATGAGTACATGGGAAAGTATCCGGTTATTTTTCTTTCGCTTAAGGGTGTGGAGGGATTAACGTATGAAGAAGCCTTTGAAGCATTTGTCAGGATTATGGGAAAAGAGGTAAACAGAGTTTCATTTCTGGCTGACAGTGATAAGCTTACACAGATTGAGCGGGAACAATATAAAGGGCTTACAATTATGAAAAATGGCAGGCTTGCTTTTGACAAGGAAAAGCTCATATCTTCATTACAGCTTCTTTCGCAGCTATTGTATAAGCACTATGGAAAAAAGACAGTTATTCTCATAGATGAGTATGATGTACCGCTCGATAAAGCCTTTCAGAATGGTTATTATAATGAAATGGTTTCGCTTATCAGAGGTCTTTTCGGGCAGGCACTAAAGACTAATGAATTTTTACAGTTCGCGGTGCTGACAGGATGCCTTCGCATATCAAAGGAAAGCATATTTACGGGACTCAACAATTTCAAGGTAATGTCGATTACAGATTTGCGTTTTGATGAGCAGTTCGGTTTTACTGATGAAGAGGTGAGAAAGCTGCTGTCTGATTATGGAATGGATTCGCATTTTGACGAGGTAAAGGAGTGGTATGACGGATATCACTTCGGCAGGGCAGATGTCTACTGTCCGTGGGATGTGATTAATCATGCGGATCATCTGCGTGATGACGGTGATGCAAAGCCTCAGACATATTGGATAAACAGTAGTGGGAACAGTTTGGTGAGGCGTCTTATCAATAGGGCTGATTCATCGACAAAGGATGAGATTGAGCGTCTGATTGCAGGTGAGGCGATTGAAAAGGTGATCCGCCAGGATCTGACATATGATGAGATTGAGAACAGCATTGACAATATATGGAGTGTGCTTTTTACTACAGGCTACCTTACCAAAGTAGGGGAAGTAAAGCTTGCGGATAGCGAAAGCTACGCTTATAAGCTTATCATACCCAACAAAGAAGTACGTGAGGTATTTGTGCTGCAGATTCAGGAATGGTTTAAGGCAGTTGTTGCAAATGACAATGATACGATGAAGCTTTTATCAAAGGCAATTTTAGATAAAGACGAGACGATTCTTGCGAGGCAGCTCAATATTGTGATGGGACGTATGATAAGTATACTCGATACAAAGGCACCTGATGACATGAAGGAAAACTTTTATCATGGTCTGCTTTTGGGTCTGCTTCGTGGCAGCAATCCGGAATGGCTTATTAGGTCCAATCGTGAGTCAGGTGATGGCTTTAGTGATATACTTATAAAGCCTGAGAATCCTGATTTAGGAATTGTTATCGAGGTAAAATATGCTAAGGAGTTTAAGAAACTTGACGCAGCTTGCGATGCTGCGATGGCTCAGATAAAGGAGAAGAGGTATGATGAGACTCTCCGCGATGAGGGCAGGTGTGATATTTTAGCTTACGGCATTGCATTTTGCAGGAAGAGATGCAGGGTAGCAGGAGAGAGGCTGTAGGAGCTAAATGATTAGGATGTGAATGTTTATAAAAGAAAGGATGATTATTAATGAATGAATCAAATAAAGTATCAGGAGCTGTTTACATAGTTCCTGTTATATATGTGCTTGGCATGTACATGATGCTGGTTTTATTTTGGATAATATGCAATATGCAGGAATCAACAGACAGCTTTGATGCAGGCTGGATAATTGTGTTGCCGATTGTTTTGGGACTGATTAATCTGGCCGTGGTGCTTATCCTTGGGAAAAGAATAAGCAGAGTACAGCTGCTAATTTGTACAAGTATTATCAAATATGCATTAATACCATTTTATGTAATAGGCGGGTTTTGCATTATAGTGGCACTTCTCTTAATGCTAACACCGGTTGTTGTCATGATATTTATAGGTCCTACTGTTGCAATTGTGCTATCAGCTATTGGCTGGCTGGGATTGTTAGGTGCAGCGCCTTTTTCAATTGCCTATATTGTAAGGGCATGCTGTGAGGGAGTACAAGGAAAGGTGCTGTCTGTATTTGCAGGCATATTCCAGTTCTTTTTTACGCTTGATGTAATTTTTGTGATTATACTGGCGGTGAAGGATAGGAGCTTTGTGAAGGCGCAAAAGGCTTATGGAGTGATTCAATAATTGAAGTGTTATAAAGCAATAAAAAAGAGCTCTTTCAAGCAAAGTCATTAAGTTAAGAATTTTGACATAATTATAAAACACATTTCCGTTTTCGCTACCTCATTATCATTCAATAGCGAAAGCGGCCGCACATTTCGAATCATATGTCAAGTATTTATTACAAAATAAAAAGACCCTAGCATCATTTCTGATGCTAAGATCTTGATTGGTCATCTTAACTTAATGACATTGCTCCAAGAGAGGTTTTTTTAATGCAAGAAATCGGAGGGTTCGAGCTCCGGACAACGTAATTTGATATGGATTTTGTAGCAACACTCTATCCGACTAAAAAGATAGTTCATCTTCAATACAAAAAATAGTAAAACTGCACAAAAAATAATTGAAAATTTGTGCATGTTTGTTAACACTTTCAGAGGTCAAGGTGATACTATAATAACCGTAAAAACCCCCCAATACATTATATATTTTTTACTATCCCCATAGTAAAATACCTTCTCCTAAAAGACAGCAGAACGATGGCTGTCTTTTTTTTACTATATTTTAAGAAAAAGACAGCCAAATATTTATTATCTATTATTCTTTTGCAAAGTCGAAATTCTACAGTTGAAATGCTAAAATTACATTATAAAAAACATCATTAGATTTACACCGTCAGATTTATATTGCTTCCTGCCCGCAGAGATGTGTAGTAATCATCATATGACGAGCTGCTCATCTGGCGTGAGACACGATACAGACTGCTTGTGAAGTCATTGTCATTTCCGAACAGAGAATTAAGAGTGTCTGCATCGGCTTTTTTGACGAGCTCCTCATTAGCTTTCAGAGTACCGTCCTTGTTTATTGTGATGCCAATGTTCTCAAGCTCGTCGGTGTATTTGCCTGCGAGCTTTTTGAGCTGCTTGGCATAACGCTTCATTGAGGTTGAACTGCTGTTTGAGGCAGAATCAATGGAATTGTTGTATGTGTCAACAAGAGCCATGACTGTTCCGCGGATGTTATCCGTATTTTCGTCGTCCGAATACTTGTAGTTCTTTAATTTTTTAGCTGCGCGGTGCAGGGCGGTTGAATCATCGTAAGCGAGCTCTGTAACACTATATTCTTTGCGTTTGGATGATTTCATGGCATCGCGGTTGTTTGAATAAAAATTTCTCATAAAATATGTTGCTGAAAGATTTGTTGCTGAACTTACTCGTGTACTCATGTTAATCCTCTTTATATTTTAAAATTTAAAGTTTAAAATAATTGCGTTATAACTACGATTTTAGGTTTTATTTTGAACGTATAATCGCACTTAAATAATTGTTATAAATATTTTATCGGATATTTGCACGAAAAAGTTTACTTATGCGATCAAAAGAAGTAAAATATAAAGGAATGCGTAGAATAAGAAAAACGCGATTATGCAATCGAAATGCTACCAAGCAAAGAGTAACAGAACATAATGTAAAAAGCATAATGTACTAAAACAAAATGTAACAAACATAAAGTTACAAAAAATGCAACAAACATAATGTAACCAAAGGAGGATATGGGGCATGAGTAAAAAAGCTTTCGGTACAACATCAAAAGGAGTGGAGGCATCGCTTTACGAAATCAGCAATGGCAGTGGAGTGAGAGTACTTTTGACAGACTATGGCGCTGCAGTTGTATCTATTTTTGTAAAGGACAGGGATGGCAATGAGAGAGATGTTATTCTCGGCTATGATGATGTGAAGTCATACGAGAAGGAGGATTGCTATTTTGGTGCTACTGTCGGTAGATATGCAAACAGAATTTCTGATGCAAAGATTAATATTGATGGAGTGGAATACAAGCTTGAGGCTAATGACAATGAGAACAGTCTTCACAGTGGATCAAATGGTTTTTCTAGGCGCTTCTGGACTGTTAAGGAGCAGAAGGCAGATGAGATTACCTTTGAGATAGAGGATGCAGATTTGGAGCAGGGCTTCCCGGGAAATGCAGTCGTTGATGTGACATTTAAGGTGACAGGGGAAAATGCTCTCGCTATTATATACAATGCAAAGGCAGATAAGACAACTACCTTCAATATGACAAACCACAGCTATTTCAATCTGAACGGTCATGCATCAGGAAGCGTATACACTCACACATTGCAGATAAATGCTGAGCATTACACACCTGTAAAGGATTCCAAGGCTATTCCTACAGGTGAGATTGCACCGGTTGAGGGTACTCCATTTGATTTTACAGAGGCTAAGCCAATCGGAAGAGATATTGAGGCAAATAATACACAGCTTCACTATGGAAGCGGATATGACCACAATTTTGCAATAGACAAGACCGCTCCGGGAGTAGAAAAGGTCGCAACAGCATACTCTCCTGAGAGTGGCATACAGATGGATGTATACACCGACTGTGTCGGAATCCAGCTTTATACTGCCAACTTTATCGTGGGACAGGAAGGCAAGGGCGGAGTCAAATACAATAACCGCGATGCATTCTGCCTCGAGACACAGTTTTATCCAAACTCAATAAATGAGACCAACTTCAGTACACCTGTTACAAAGGCTGGCGATACATACCACACAGAGACAGATTACAAATTTTCTGTGAGATAAAATGCTGCTTTGCATGCAAGTATGATGCATCGGTTTTCCGATTCTCAGTGGTTTTGAATAGTTACGATTTAAAATAGTTAATCATACTAAATGCCAACATAAGAGAGATACAGAATAGGTTAAAGCCCACCATATTGATGAAATTTATCATTAATATGGTGGGCTTTCTTAAGCTTTGTTTAATCAAATACTGATACAGTGGCTTTATTTCCCGAAATGTGGTATAAATATATTTATATTTATGTGTACAATTATGTGTACATTTATATGTATATATATGAACTGCCACAAGGTTCCATTAAACCTCGGTAACGATAGAAAGTAGATTGATAAAACAGACTATCCGGATATATTTTGTGGCTGACTTCATATATTTCTGAGGAATATACCATATGTCCGGCGCACCCTCACAGCCTGCAGGTGCGAAGTCCCATCATATAAAAAAGTAATATATAGCACAGAGGAAACAAACCATGAAAATAGTATTTTTAGATTCCAAAACAATTGGTGACGACATCGACCTTTCCGAATATGACAAGCTCGGAGAGGTTGTCAAATATGATTTTTCGACAACAGAGGAAGCAGCGGAGCGCACAAGGGATGCTGATGTGATTGTTTTAAATAAGGTCGAGGTAAATGAGAAATCTATAGGACAGGCAAAAAATTTAAAGCTCGTATGTGTGACTGCAACAGGCACAAACAATCTGGATAAAGAATATCTGGCAAAAAGAGGCATTGAATGGAGAAATGTTGCAGGGTATTCTACAGAGACCGTGGCGCAGCATACGTTTGCACTGCTATTTTACCTGCTTGAGAAGCTGAGATATTATGATGATTATGTGAAGAGCGAGAAATATGTGGGTGATACGTCGTTTACGCATTTTTCCAATGTGTTTCACCAGATTAGCGGTATGACCTGGGGCATCATGGGGCTTGGAAATATCGGAAGACGCGTGGCTGATATCGCAAAGGCATTTGGCTGCCATGTGGTTTATTATTCTACATCAGGAAGAAATTCGCAGCCGGGCTACGAGAGGGTGGATTTTGATACTCTGCTTGCCACGTCTGATATCGTGTCGGTGCATGCACCGCTCACGGATGATACACTTGGTCTGATGGACAAGGCTGCTTTTGAAAAGATGAAAAGATCTGCGATATTTTTAAATCTTGGCAGAGGTCCTATAGTGAATGAAGCGGATCTGGCACAGGCGCTTATGGATGGAGAGCTGGCGGCGGCAGGTCTTGATGTGCTGGCGCAGGAGCCTATGAGTGAGGACAATCCGCTCCGTGCGATAAAGGATTCAAACAAGCTGATTATCACACCGCATATTGCGTGGGCAAGCGTTGAGGCAAGAACAAATCTGATGCACATTATATACAGTCAAATTGAGGACTTCTTTGCTAATTAGGAAATATAATTTAAAATCAAATCGCAACATTAAGAGGCAGCCTTAAGATAAAGCATTAAGAGAAAGTCTTAAGAGGAAGCATTAAGAGGCACATTAAGAGGAAGCATTAAGAAGCAACATTAAGAAGCAATATTAAGAGGCAGAAATGAGCATCAAATTTGAGATAACAAAACAAAACAACATACATTTTGGAATTGCAGCAGTGGCGGCCGCGCTGGTAGGTTACTTTACATCGGCAAGTTGGTGGGTGATTCTTTTGTTTGCGGCAGTATATTTTGGACTTGTAAATGTGAAGCTGGAGCTTCCGGTGAAGCTGTCGTGGCTTTGGGCCGCGATACTGCTTACCATCGGAGCAATACTATCTGTTTTTTCGGTGCAGTATGTGCTGCTGACAGATGAGGACTTTGTGAAAACCACCGATATGGTATGCGTGGTGAATGTGGTTCTGGCGCTCGCCATATATCTGGTGATACTTTTTATCACAAACAACACGAGGCTGACATGTACCATAGCATCAATTGCCATTCTCGCGTTTGGATTTATAGATTACTTTGTCTATGAATTCCGTGGTAATGAGTTTACGTATGCGGATTTGAAGTCAGTGGGAACAGGACTTTCTGTCGTGACAAAATACAAATTTGTCATAGACTACAAGTTTTTGTATGTGATTCTGGCGGCTGTTTTGTATATAGTGCTGGTAAGGCGCATAGAAGTGCAGTTCGAGTCGGCTATCCATATGAGAATTATTTCGATTCTTCTCACAATAATATGCGTGCTGTATGTCATCATGAATTCCATGTCACTGAACACCGAGACCTGGGAGAAAAAGGGCACGTACAGAAACGGCTATCTGCTGAACTTTGTGCTCGGCATAAGGGACAGCTTTGTGAAGGCACCTGATGGTTACAGCAAGGCAGCAGTTGACAAGATAGCAGGCAATTTCAAGGAAACGGACGGCGCATATTCGCAGTCTGATGCGAAAAATCCGACAATCATTGTTATCATGAATGAGTCGTTTGCGGATTTGTCGGTGGTGGGAGATTTTGAGACCAACACGCAGGTCACGCCGTTTATGGATTCGCTGAGTGAAAATACGCTTAAAGGCTATGCTCTTTCGTCCGTGTACGGTGCGAAGACGCCAAACTCTGAGTGGGAATTTGAGACAGGAAACTCGATGGCATTTCTGCCGGATGGCTCGGTGGTTTATCAGCAGTATATAAATGATGACCCGACATCCATAGTCTCAAACCTGAAGAATATCGGCTATACGACGGTTGCGATGCATCCGTACTATGCGACAGGCTGGAGCAGGAACAAGGTTTATCCGCATCTGGGCTATGATGAGACTTACTTTATAGATGATTTTGACCAGACAAAGATACTCAGGGAATATATCACTGACCAGGAGCTCTATGATAAGATCATTGACCGATACGAGAAAAAGAGCGATGACGAGAAGCTTTACATCATGGGAGTCACTATGCAAAACCACGGTGGCTACGGTGAGAGATATGACAACTTCAACCAGGAGGTTTACAAGGTTGGAGCGTCATACACCGATGCGAACCAGTATCTGTCACTTTTGAATGAGAGTGACAAGGCGCTCGAAAATCTCATCACATACTTTAAGGGTGTGGATGATCCGGTAGAGATTGTGTTTTTCGGTGACCATCAGCCGGGATTATGCAATGATTTTATCAAGCTCTTAAATGGCAAGGGAAATTCCGGACTTACGGAGCAGGAGCTTGAGAATCTGTACAAGGTGCCGTTTTTCATATGGACCAATTACGAGACGGATGCACAGGAAGTTGATGTGACGAGCCTCAACTATCTGTCCACACTGACGCTTGAGAGAGCCAACATAGATTTGCCGGCATACAACCGGTTCCTCGCAGAGCTGATGGAGAAGATTCCGGCGATAAATTCAAGGGGCTATTATTCGAAAAAGAATGAGTGTTTTATGCATGTGGATGAGGCAACAGGAGACGAGGCAAAATGGATAAAGGCATACAATATCCTGCAGTACAATTCGATGTTTGACGAGAAGGACAGAAGTTCACTGCTGTTTCCGTACATGAAATAATGTGATGATTTGAAGCAACCATAAATACACATATGAGAAAATGAATTAATATAACTATTCAGGGAGCTAATAATGAAGCTAAGTGATTTATTACAATTTGATAACATAATTGTGCAATGTCATGATAATCCGGACGCAGATGCACTGGCAAGCGGCTTTGGAGTCTATGAATACCTGAGGATGAATGGAAAAAGTCCCAGGCTTGTATACGGAGGCAGGAATATCATACACAAGAGCAATCTGGTGCTTATGGTAGACAGTCTTGGCATATCGATAGAGCATGTGGATTTTTTAGACAATCCACAGATGCTTGTGACTGTCGATTGTCAGTACGGTGGTGGGAACGTCACATTTTTCAAGGCAGAAAATGTGGCTGTCATAGATCACCACAGAGTATCGGGAGAGCTTCCTGCTATGAACCGCGTCATGAGCTATATGGGCTCATGTGCGACAATCGTGTGGGATATGCTGCGTGAGGAGGGTGTAGAGATAAAGAGAAAGCTGGCAACAGCGCTGTATTATGGACTTTACACCGATACCGGAGAATTTACCGAGATAACACATTCGCTTGATAGGGATCTGCGTGATGAGGCGGATTTTGACAGCACTATAGTGGCCAAATTCCGAAATGCCAACATGTCACTTGAGGAGCTGGACATAGCCGCAACAGCATTGCTGGGGCGCGATTATATAGAGGAATATCGTCTGGCGGTCGTAAAGGCAGGTGCATGTGACCCGAATGTACTCGGCATCATAAGCGATATTGTGCTGGAGGTGGATGCTATTGACATATGTATGGTATTTTCAGTGATTAAGAATGGAGTGAAGCTTTCGTTTAGAAGCTGTATAAAAGAGGTGAGCGCAAGCGAAATGGCGCAGGAAGTGTGCAGGGACATAGGATCCGGTGGAGGACATTATTACAAGGCCGGTGGATTTATTCCGATGGAGCTGCTGATAGACATCTATAATGTCTACTGCAGAGAAAAAGACGTGACACCAAGATTTCAGTACAGTAGCGATGGTACACACAAACGTCCTTCGGATTCTGCAATCAAATCATTATTGGAAGAGAGGATTTTTGATTATTTAAACGATATTACTTTGGCTATTAAATAACACAACTTATAGTATGAATTTGTGATTGTTTCTGATATAATGGACGTATGGAAAAAATAAATCTTACATCAGTAAATTCAGAAACTCGA
>NZ_JBQKGQ010000032.1:0-10134 GCF_052118705.1 Agathobacter sp. LCP21S3_B2
CGGTCTGTAAGACCGAATAAAGCATCATTTAATGTAATCTGCTGACTATCATTTGATTTAAAAGACATAAGTGGTTTCCTCGCTTTCTTCTGCTTATATAATACCACTTATTGCTGACAAAATCCTCATTTATGTGAAGTTTTCAAGGTACAAATTTATGGTTATACGGTATCCTTGCTGGAATACCTTTTGACCCTCAAATCATATATTTATTTCAATAAATTTCATTTTTGCATAATCCCCTGCATATCGTCCTGTCTGCATGGGACTTAATTCAGACCATTTCATTTTGGCATATAAACCACACTCCAATCTATGAATACAGCTTATCCACTTCTTTTTCATATACTGATTCTGTCGCAAAATCAAATAATACCCATTCTACAAGATCAAAGCTATTCTCGTCATCCTCCAAAAATCTGCTTACCGTCTTTACCGCAATCTTTGCTGCTAATTCCACCGGAAAGCTATATACTCCTGTAGATATAGAAGGAAATGCAATCGTCCTAATTCCGTTATCCATTGCCAGTTTCATAGAATTAAAATAACAGCTTGCAAGAAGTTCCTCTTCCCTATGTCTGCCGCCATTCCAAATCGGACCCACAGTATGTATCACATAATCACATGGCAGATTATATGCTTTTGTAATCTTTGCCTGACCTGTCTCACAACCATGAAGATTTCTACACTCTGCTAGAAGTTCTGGTCCTGCTGCCCTGTGAATGGCACCATCAACTCCACCGCCTCCTAAAAGAGAGTTGTTTGCAGCATTTACGATTGCCTGAACATCTGTTATTTTCGTGATATCACCTTTTACCGTCTTGATTAAATACATCTTGCCACCTGCCTGATTCTTATATTACTATTCCATTGCAATGGTCAATCTCATGCTGAATAATCTGTGCTGTCCATCCTGAATACTTTCCATGCTGTTTCATAAAATTCTGATCAAGGTAATCCACTTCAATTTCCTGATATCTCGTGCATGGTCTTACACCTTTCAGAGAAAGACATCCTTCCTCAGTCTGATATGCTCCGGATTTCTTTGTTATTACCGGATTTATCATTGCAAATTGAAATGGTCCGGCTGCTACTACAATGATATTCTTTTTTACTCCAATCATATTGGCAGCCATACCAACACAGTGTTCTAAATTTGCCCTAAGTGTATCAAGCAAATCAGTCACAATCTGTTTATCTGCCTCTGTTGCATCCACTGACTTCCGAGCCAGAAACAGCGGATCATGCATTATCTTCTTTACCATTAATTCCATCCCTTCCATACATCAGGCTGATATCCAAGTGTAGACTGCTTTCCATTTCTTACTACTGGTGTTTTAATTACCTGCGGATTCTCAAGTACCTTTTCCAGTTTATCTTCATCTGCAATATACTTAATAAGAGCAAGTATATCCTGATCTTTTCCTTCCCAGTTAATCATATTTTCAAGACCTCCATTAGCCTGTGCAACAGAAGTAAACTCTCCCTTACTCATGCCTTTTTCTTTCATATCAATGAACTGATACTTTATACCACGCTCCTTGAAGAAACGTTCTGCTTTCTTTGTATCATTACATTTCTTTGTTCCAAAAATCTGTATATTCATCTGCTTCACCTACCACAAATCATAAAGTTTCATTTTCTCTGTATTTCTATATTCATGCTTCTCGTAGTACCCAATCAGCTTTCCTTCATCTCGAAGAGCAACCATATATACATCCTTATTTTGTTTTTCATTGTGAAAAGTATATACAATATTGTGGTTATCATCTGCTATAAACCAATCAACCACTTGCTGTATCTTTTCTCTAGACGCTTGGTTGTGATATTCCATGAGGCTTCTTCCAATCAACTTTTCTCCGCCCCATTTCTCATAGTTAAGTACAGCTGCCGGATTCATATAAATAATTTCATGATTCAGATTGCATATTACTACCGCACATCTATCCTGATCCACGATACTCTTATAAAAACTCACATATGACTTGAACTTTATGTTTTTCTCATTATTCAGTCGTTTCTGCAAATGCGGTTTCTTTCTGTGATAATAACTGACAATTTCTCCCGACGGTATCCAAATCTGTGCCTCATTAATCTTATCAAGAACCGCATCAATAATATGCTCATCTACTTCTGCGTCGGGCACTTTTTCATTCTCAGTTACATACTTTTTGTATTCTTCATATACCCATGCAGTAATTTTATCTTTCTGCTTCATCTTAAGATTGTTAAAAGACTTGTTCATCTGCAAAAGCTGTCCATCTGTTTTCTTATGTATTTTGGTTTTCTTGCTATTTGCCACTCTTTAATCTCCTTCTTGTGTCCGTGCCATCAACACCAACTTCTCAAACGACTGTGCAAATCTCTTATCGTCTTCCTCCGTCCTTTTCCTAGGGTCTCCGCTCTCGCTCCGGTCCGCGCAAAGCCGATGTCCACCGGACATCGTGCGCCCTTTCAAATGATTCTTATGAGAACCTCTCCTTGCTTTCTTATTTAGGTGTCGTTCCATTAACATCTGATTAATATTTTCATTTGTGTACCATTTTCCTGATTGATGAATTGCATACGCACCTTTTCCAAGTGCCATTGCTGCTACTCCGTAATCCTGTGAAACAACGATGTCTCCTTTATGACAAATACTGATTAATTTATAATCAACTGCGTCTGCTCCTGCACCAACCACAATGACTTCACTGTAATCAGAAGTCAAAATGTGATTCGTATCACAGAGCAATGTAACATTGATCCTATATTTTTCTGCCACTTCTTCTACAATACTTACCACCGGGCAAGCGTCTGCATCTACATATATCTGCATACTACCATTCCTTCAATTAACACGATAATCTGTACCATTTTTATGTTCCAAAATCAAATCCTTCTCCCATCAAAATGTGTATATCTATTACATCTCTTACAATGAAATGTAACAGAACCTATACCATCATCTGTTATAATTACTTCGAGTTTTTCTTCATATCCACAATCAGGACATCTCCCTGTTTCACCAGTATTTGAAAATCTTTTAATAATCTCCATCCACTTCTGTGACTTATTCATATACAACACCTAACATTAAAATATTACTTTTATTATTCCTGCTAAAACCAATAATCCAATAATCACTAATCCAAATCCCTTTAACCCATCGCTAAAAGAATGTTTTTCAATGGATTCATCCACTCTATCTTTGACCATCTCTTGTAAAAGTAATTCATCTTCAGAATCAATTCTTCCGTTATGATTATAATCTTTCATGCATATTCCTTATCTTTTAGGAATGACCATCTGCATTTTTAGTCCTTTATCGTCTGTAGATGGGTTCTCTGGTATTATCTCTGTCCTACCCTGTGCATCAAGATTTGCTGTGACTACAAGACAGACTGCATCCAAAATATCATCTAATTTACACCCTAACTTTTTTGCAGATGTTCTCACATATTCCTCCGATAACCCCTGCAAATACCTTGATAATACCTGAACTCGGTCCGTGATTCCTTCTTTCTCTGATTTATTCGTCATAAGAACCTCTCCGTTCAGTCGTGCAAAGCACACCTCAGGATGGCTTTCTCTGATTACATTCATGTACTCTTCATTTGACAGTAAAAACTCATCTACTTCTCTCATTTTAGGAATAATGGCTATCGTCTGTTCTGATAAACCTTTTCCAATCGCTGATAAGTTTGCATCTTTCTGTTTATCTTTTATAAACTCGTACACAGCTTGTCTTGTAGGAACCGCAAATACGGTTGAAGTTCTAGGCTTTACAATCTTTCTTGCAATTCCATCCGGTCTTTTCTCATACTGCTCTATATTGCTAGGAAGTCCTATTACCATATCCACAAGCATTCCATCAAATTGTGTGGTATCAAAAACCATTTTTGAGAAATCACTATATTTCTTCAAAGATAGCTCTCCGTTACTAATTAAAGCAGTTATCCAACCACCTTTACATCCGTCAACCCCTACAAATATTCCTTTATCCAAAATCTGTTCGTCTTCTTCCTTACTTAAATCAAACATCTTTGCCACTTCTACAATATGGGCAATGTTTTTATCACCGGCATATCTGTTTGAATCTGCAAAATCATCTGTAATACGAATCCATTCCAAAGAATTGACTTCCTCTATTAGAGGTACATCATCTTCCAAAATACCAACATACATTTCAAGAACAAACTGTTGCTGATAGTATGTCATATCCATGAGCCTATGCAACTTTATATCTCTTCTAGAAATACCAGTTTCTTCAAAAAGTTCCCTATAAGCGGCATGCTCACTGTTCTCTTCCTGCTCCACTTTTCCACCAACGAAATTAAGCAGTCCCTTATACGGATTTTTCGCACGCTTACAGAAAAGAAGCTTTTCTTTGTTTTTATCAAATACAACTATACAATTACAATGCCAAAATCCCATTTTATTCACTTCTCCCCGGTTGCTTGTCCAACCAATTCTCACCACAAACAATATAAGGTCTTATATTTTGTAACACACGAAATGTTACCATATCATCAAGTGCAATATCGCCGATATCACACTTTTCTCCTCCCCTGATAAATGTTTCTATATGATAAAAGTACATACATTGTCTTAAATATGCATTCAATCCTGCAGTTCTTCTTTTATATCCATGATCTCTCAAAAGTGTTCTAAGCTTCATTCTGACAAAATCCTGATTGTCTAAAAAGACAATTCTTAATCTCATTTCCATAAAATATGATCTAATATCATAGTATTCATCATCAGCTATATACCTACATTCACTTCCAATTGCTTCAAAATCTCTGTTTACAGACCTTATCTCTTTATCAATCGTTGTTTTATTTTGCCAATAATCCACTTCATCCATTACATCCGTAATAAACTGTTTTTTATTAAATCGATGACCTGCGTAAAGATACTCTTTTTCATATTCCCAAATGTCATTCAAGAATTTCTGCGATGCTCTGATTGACATATCTCTGTTAATTATGATTCCTGCCAAAGTCTTTGCGTCATATAGTAACTCTTCCATTGTACTTCTCCAATCATATATCCATAACCTTATCACTCTTAGATGCATTACATTTTCTACATAACACCTGCAGATTTTCAGGAATTGTCTTTCCACCTTTGTTTAATGGAATAATATGATCAATCTGGAAGGGTATTCTGTTATGAGATGTCATCTTACAAGCAGCACACTCATAGAGACCTTTGCTATTTCTTGCACGTTCAAATGCCTTATCCCGTAGTTCTTTTTCTACTTCTGGAGCAACCTTTCCAATCTCACACAAAGCCATATCCTCAAAATTTCTCTTTCCAAATACTACATTATGTTCTTCTTCAAACACATCTGGATGTGATATCTTCATAAGTTCTAACTGAACCTGTTTCAAGAAGTATATTTTTCTTCCAAAGAACAAACGAAGCAGATTATCATCATTGGACTCCCAAAGACTATTTATGTACTCGTTTCTTCGCCTCTCCCCCATGTCCTCATCATATATATGTTTTGCAATAACAGATGGATCTAACCTTCTGGTATCAATATCATCAAAGGTATAAAATTCAGGTGCTTCTTCTTTTTGTGCATAGTATTTCAAGATATTAATGATATCTCTTTTTTCATATGGTGGAACCATATCGCCGCAAAAATATGTATTTCTGCACTGTTCCTCCAGTTCTTCAAGCATTTCATTACTCAGATACTCTTCATCCTCTAATCCATAGCTGCTAAATAACTCTGGTAAAGATTCCATTAATTGCTCATATGATTCTTTCGTACTGTCATATACCATGACCTGATATGAAATATCCATGCCATCCAAATATGTAAATGCATACATTCCAATAGGAAAACGCTGTTCAAATGGAACTTTTTCCAGTGCAGATGTATCAATGGAATCATCCAACATAGAGGCAAATTCCTCTATCTTTGAAATAGCAATCATGCTTATCTGTCGTTTTGTTCGCTCTACTTCATTATCTTCAAAATCATTTTCGCCATGAAACAAGGATGCAGGATTACACCATGCAATATTTTCATTCCACTGATCAACAAACGAAACAATATAAGCCTTAGCAGTACCACCCGCAGCTGTACCTCGTAATGCCCTTCCAACCATCTGTGTCATCAAGATTTTAGACACTGTAGGTCTTGCTAAAAATACAGTCTTTGTCTGTGGTAAATCAACACCTTCTGTTAAAATATTTACGTTTATTAAAACCTGCAGCTTTCCGTCACGATACTGCTGCAGTTTTCTCTCATTATCTTCTCTTGAGATAGTAACTCCTGTTATGGCATCTCTAATGTCAGAAACAATATAATCTGACTTCACCCCAGCCTTACCAAATAATTTATTTAATGCTATTGCATGATTGATATTTACAGCAAATACAATAGTCTGACCATATTCTTTCGCCCTATTTACATATGTATCAACAATCAGCTTGTTACGTGCTGCACTACTTGCAATCTCCGTAGCTAATTCTTCTGGCAATACGTCTAATCTCTGAATATGTTCTAAAGCATCCAATCCCAGATCAGCTCCATAATCTTCTTCTGTATACTTACATTCAAAAATTGGAGTGGATAGAATTCTTGCATTAATCAATTCCTTAAGTCCTATCTGGTAAGTAATGCCCAAATCACCTTTTACTACATTTCCAGATTCATCAACACCATCTTTGAAAATCTTCGAAAGCAATCCCTCCTCTTCCTTTGCAGTTCTAAAAGGTGTAGCTGTAAGTCCCAGCAATTTCATATTTGGAACTCTCTCCTGCACATAATTGATAATTTTTCTATATGTTTTAGCTGTGGCGTGGTGTGCTTCATCTATCACGCAATAGACTTCGTTTTCTCCCTTTAACCACTTGTCCAACACTGAAAGATTTCGACCAATACTATCTTTACTGAGAATTAAAATATTATCTCTTGGTGAAATATCAATACTTCTATCATGATTGGATGAACCGGAAACTATTCTATAAGTAAATTCACTTATGTGAGGCATAGCTTCCGCATATGCAAATCTTTGGAATGATTCCGCCGCTTGATCCAAAAGCATTTGCCTATGTGCAATCCATAATATTTTCTTCTTTTTATCAATTGCATTCTTTAATAACCATGTGGAAGCTGTATAAGTTTTTCCACCACCTGTAGGCAATACTACCAATGTACTAAATGATTCTTCCTTATCAATCAAACTTAATTTAGCCATAGCATCTTTTTGATGATTATATGGACTTCTTGGATTTGTTCCCTTCTTTGCAATTATTTTTCCATTTGATTTAACCTCAATATATTCTTGCATTTTATCCCTCCAAACTTAATATATCTTACAGAAATACCATTTGAATCATTGTCAAAAATTCTCAGCCCTGTCCCTTCACATCTAAACAAGATAATTTATACCATTTCTTGATATATGAATCTTCTAGTACAACGGATATTTAATAAATATCCTATTTATAACCATTGATTTCTTCCTCCGAAATTTCATCCATTTTGTACTTCCAATGATAAATAACAGGTTCTTTATTCACCTCATCAAAATACTGATATATTCGATCTATAAGTTCCTGTTTGCTATCTACACGAATGCCACGTAACATCTGTTTTGTCATTTTACTAAAAAAGCTTTCTATTAAGTTTAGCCATGAACCATGTGTTGGTGTAAATACAAATTTGAATCGATGTTCAGGCATTGTAGACAAAAATTTTTTTGTTTCCTTTGATTTATGTGCAGAATGATTATCAAGTATGATTCGAATGGTATCTTGCGATGGATATTCTCTATCAAGCTTTTTGAGAAATTCTACAAAATCAGAACTTTTATGTGTATCGCTTACAAGAGGAATGGCTTTTCCAGTATTTAAGTCTATACATGCGAGTAATGATACTGTTCCTAATCGTTTATATTCGTGATCTCTGTAGACTTCTCCATTTTTAGCATTTGGACGCAAATCTGGTGATGCATTTGCTATAGCTTGTATTCCTGGCT
The DNA here is from genome assembly GCF_052118705.1 of Agathobacter sp. LCP21S3_B2. NCBI lineage: Bacteria > Bacillati > Bacillota > Clostridia > Lachnospirales > Lachnospiraceae > Agathobacter > Agathobacter sp. LCP21S3_B2. The sequence continues at coordinate 7,986 of NZ_JBQKGQ010000032.1, forward strand.
TTTCATCATATGAAATTGTATGTGTCATTACCCAATTATCTGGAACAATAAGTTTTCCCTCTTCATCAAACTGCATTTCAACCTGCTTGTAAACGAGTAATACATCATGCATTTTATTTTCAAAATCAGGATCTCTTTTTTCACAATAGTACTTGATTTTAAAAGACTTTATGTCCTGGTCTTTTAGAAATTTCTGAACATAAGTTTTTGTTACAGTTTCAAGGCGTGGAAAACCTGCTTCTTTCGCATGCTGATTGATATGCTTATGAAGATTACTTAATGTCCATAATTCCTGAGAATATCCTAATTCAACAGGTCTTTGACAAGCAATATTAATCATCCATGCCTTCGCATCATTTGAAATTTCGACTGGTCGTCCTGAACGCTCATTGTCGTATAATGCAGCATTAATACCACCTTGGTTGTATTTGGAAAGGCACAATTGAACAGTACGCTTAGTAACATCAAGTTTATCAGCAATTTTATCTAATGATAAGCCTTGTGATTTATATAATAAAATCTTTGCATGATCTACAATTCGAGCTTGTATAGTACGTTTTCTGGTTAATGCAACTAAATAATCCCTATCTTCATCTGTCAGATTTAAATATGTATTTCTCATAAAATATACCTTCTTTCCAAATATATTTTATCACAAAATCATCATATTTTATATAGGATATTTATTTAATTTACATTATACTAGAAACAGTTCTCTAAATCTTGGAACGAATAATATCTATGTTCGCTTCATCTAATAATTCTAATAAAGAATCATATCTTTCTGATTCACTTACATAGCCTAATCGTATATAATACCACTTTTCGTGCATATCTTTTTTTATCAGCACCCAACCTCCGTCATGTTGTGGTAAAAACCATCCATATTTGAATTCACTTTCTCCAACTTTCCTAAGTGGCATTTCTTTATACTCGTTTATTGTTCCATTTAAAATGTCCTCTTCCATTCTATCTCCTCAACATAATAATCTGCTCCATTTTTTCCTTTTTTTCATGAAATTGGAATTTACCAATCCGACAAATTCAAATCTTCTGTTGCTTTCAGTTTCTTCGCAAGACTGAAATTTGCGTGTGCATACTTATATTATTTTCCGTATTTTATCGACATTTCTATTCATTACTTTTCTTCCATAATGCACATAAGCAAAATTTTTCAATTTACTCCATGTTTGGCGATGTTGTTCAAAGAAGCTATCTGGATTATCATATACTCCATAATCCACAACTACAGCATAATTTTGTACAAACGTATCCTCTCCATGCCAATTAAGATTAAGCCTTTCTAAATTAGATACAGCCACCGCATATTTAGCAAAAGCTCCTCTAACATTTTTATGCTTATCCTTTATCGCACTCACATAACTTTCATCTGTAATCACACCTTCAAGTGCAATCCAATTACCCAAGTATAGAACTTCTACCCAAGTATGCACGATACGTTCCGGCGCCAATACGGAAATTAACCATGATGTAGCTCCTCGCTGAAAATGTTTACTTACTTCAGAGCCATGCAATCTGCAAGGTATTCCTACACTTCGTAGCAACGCCATAAGTAAAGTTGCCTTTGTATTACATTGCCCGTATCCATCTTTTAACACTTCTTCTGCAGATAATAAGTCTGAACTGTTATATCCAAACAATATCTCGTTTCTTACGAAATCATAAATGGCAGCTATTTTGTTATATTCATCTAATTCTATCCATTTACGATTTTTTATGAGAGACTGTATACTCTCTACATCGAAATTTAGCATTTTAGTCATTTCAAGATATTTCTTCTCCATAATATCGCCTCTCTTTCTTCTTATGGCTCTATTATAGAAAACAAACCTCTAATAAACTTTCAAAAATTCGCTATCTTTTACTGTACTTCTCGCCGGAAGCCCCATCATCCTTTTTACTGTAAATGCAAAATGTGATGGTGAATCAAATCCTGCGTTTAATGCTGCTTCTGTTATCCGTTTCCCAGCTAATAAATCTTGAAATGCTCTTTCTAACTGATGCAGTGTTAAATATTTTTGGGTCAATCATTTTTCTTATGGGTTTAGCCCCAAATGTTTTAGGTTATCGCCATCCTGCCGCCATCCTTGACAGGTCAAAAAATAAATGCTGTGGGTTAATCACCGAC
>NZ_JBQKGQ010000033.1:0-8961 GCF_052118705.1 Agathobacter sp. LCP21S3_B2
AAATCCGGGGCAGAAAGCCCCGGAAATGTAATCTTAATTGTGGCAATGAAATGAGCAGTTGCCGGACAAAAATGAGAGCTGAATTTGGACAAGATAAGGAATCACAAACAGTAGTTATTATAAAGTATATATTTTACTTGGCGCCTATTAATATATTATCGTCAAATTATAAAGATTTTACTAAAATAAATCTGAAGTATTCTGAAGTTTTTCTCATTAAAAACTTAAATACCTGATTTTAATTTTATCCTCTATTACGTTAAATAAAAGAGACTCTTTTCCTGCGCAAAAAACAGAGGCCACTCTCTCGTTACTGCCTCTGCCTACTAATCAGTATTACATTATAATCAACTATATTCTCTCCCCCATACCATAAAAATAAACTTTAATTTTTCCTTCTTTATCAATTACAGCTTCCTGAAGCTTTATCTTTTCCGTTGTATTATCCACTAAATACCAATCTTTTTCTTCCTTATACAAACTATATATCTTATTTCTATAAATCACTTTATCTTCTTTAGCGATTCTCTTTCCCTCTGAATCAAAATAATCAGTATAACTATAAGCGATTAAAATAGATAAATTTTCATTTTGTCTATACAGTTTAACTATAAATGTAAATAGTACACTTATTGTAACATAAAAATATATTATAATATTTTTTGTTTTAACAACATATTCACTATTTAAGCCCAGCATAACATCCTGTATCACCACAATTAAAATCATTATATTCAGCAAAATTTTAATAATATCATCAATTGTATACCATATAGGAATTATGTTTTTATTATATTCCGTATTTAATTTGACATATAGTATTTTTATTATAGGAGTTAAGATCACCAAATAGCCAAAATAAAAAATAATACAAATTACTATGTATTTATTCAAAAAATTACATACACTTTGCGATAGACCAAATTCAATATTCTCTGGAATAATTGTTCTGATTTTACATTTATCTACTAAGCAAATCATGCAAATAATTATAAAGGAAATATTTTGTAACATATAAATAATTTTCCATGCAATATTTTTCCCATTAACAATATCATTTGTATCTTTATATAGTTCCTTTAAATTACTGTAAATACTCATTACGTTTCTCCAATCTATTTTATTATAATCTTTATAAAATATTATAATAATAAACTAAAGAAAACCCTTAAATATTTCCAAAAAAATATAAATTTTTATTAACAAATCTAAATATATATCATTTTACAATCGGAAACTCCAGTTTAACCCAAAACTTCCCATGTTCCCTTGAATAGCTCATATTTCCATTCATCCTAAGCATCATCATATCCACACTTTTTAGTCCTATTCCAGTACTTTCGAGCAGTGTCTTATCATCGCATATTCCATTACCGATTTTGACTTTAAAATTATCTTTTGTAAAAAAAGTCTCCATTACTATGATATGAGGGTCAAAAGGTATTTTGCCCCTCATTTATGATTAATCAGATTACTACATGCTACGCATTCCCGTAATCTGACTCCACCTCGAAATCCGCTAATTTCCTGCGTTTCCGCAGCAAATTGCTACTTTCTCGGTGTAGTGCGGGTCACTAAGGTATACATCGAATTGCATGCAAGCATGCATCGATGATACCTTTTGACCCTTTAATCATAGATATCTATATATCTACATATAATATATAAAGCTTAAATATTTGCTTAATTAAATCTAAATAATTCTGAATTTTCTTAAATAAGTTTAAATGCTATTTCCATTTACCCACTATCCTTCATTATTTAAATACCCATATATCTGATCATATGTCACCAGCGATACATTTCCCATTTTTCCGGCTTCCTCAATGCACCCTTGGGTAAATCCTTTTTTTGCGAATAAAAATAAATGGACATTCTCATATCTAAATAATCTGCTTCTCTTTTTCAGCTTTTCGAGCACTTTTACATCCACATTTTCATTTATCCACTTACATTCTCCAAACAATGCAGTGCTTTTATCCTGATCACCCATTATATCAATTTCTGTCTGTATTTTCTCTTGTGGATCTGTTCCCCACCATCGTCCAAGATTGCTAAATTCCACAGGTGCTTCCCCATCAAGCAGCAATTTCCACAGATACTGCATACATATTTCTTCAAATATCCTGCCCATATAATCTGACAGATTTGGAGCAATTCTTTTATACGCAAGTTCTGTTGCACCTCTGCTAATGATAGAATTATTATCAGGTATAAACCGATACCAGAATCTAAACATATTATCAGCTATTGCATATGTTGATTTTCTGGACTCCTTTTCGCCATATGGAGTTTCTTTCCGTATTAAGCCAAGATTAATCAGATTTTTCATATACTGTGAGCATACACTTGTCGTTTCGCCTATCTTGGTTGCGATTTCCGACATACGGGAGCTGCCTGTTGCTACTGCTGTTATTATTGCATTATATACAGCAGGTTCACGGACTTCCTGCTTTAACAGATTTTCAGGTTCCTCGAAGATTGCTGATGCGGGGTTGAGGAACACATTTTTTATATTGTCCTCTACACTCATGCTGTCATTCATCTGTAAAAGATATTGCGGAGTACCACCAACAATACCATATATCAGAGCCATATCCTCTGCTGAAAATCCGTTGAAATATTTGCAGCTATCTTCAAAATCAAACGGAAGTATCTTCATCTGAGCGGTTCTTCTGCCATACAAAGGTGCCTTATATGCCAGCACATTATCTTCCATGTAAGACATAGATGAGCCACATAATATAAGCATCATTTTAGAATTATCTTTATTTTTATCAATAAGCATCTGCAAGGTTGAAGCCATGCTTTTCGAAGCTTTTGCCACATATGGATACTCGTCTATGACAAGCACCAATCTTTCATTTTCACATAATTTAAATACATATTCTATTGCAGCCTGAAATGACACGAATGAAGTCCCCGGCATTATTCCTGAAGCATATTCCATGATTGCCTGACTAAAGTTCTCCAGATTCTGCTTTTCGTTGCTCTCTACTCCCATAAAATATATTGCTTTTTTATCCTGTATAAAATGGCTTATGAGAGCTGTCTTCCCCACTCTTCGTCTGCCGTATATTACTGCGAATTCAAATTTATCCGAATTATATAATCCGTTTAAAGTTGCAAGCTCTTTTTCTCTTCCTATAAACATAGCTCTTCTCCCTCCATCTCTATACACAATATTTTATTACTTATATATAATTTAGTCAATCGTAATTTAGTTAATCATAAATAACTAAATCGTAAATAACTAAATATTCATCTTTCATTTCGCGTACACAAAAAAGACGTCCGTCCCGGTCCCCACCGGTTCAGCCGTCTTTATAATAAATTTCAATGTTATACTTTTATATTTTACTCTTATTTATACTCTTTTACTAACTTTTATACTTGTTTGGATTTAGCATCTACTGCTGTGCAAGCACTGCCTGTACCTCTGCCTCTGTAGCGCATGCCATTACCTTGTCTGCCAATGCCTTGCAGTCTGCAATGCTGCTGTCTGCGATGGTCTTTCTGGTCTTGAGCACACTTGTGGCACTCACTGAGAACTCATCAAGTCCGAATGCGAGTAACAGCGGAATGAGCTTTGGATCTGCTGCTGCCTCTCCACACATGCCTACCATGATTCCCTCTTTCTTACCGCACTCGATGATACGCTTGATTGCGCGAAGCACTGCCGGATTGAAAGCTGAATAAAGGTATGCTACCTTTGAGTTTCCACGGTCTACTGCCATCGTGTAGCCTGTCAGGTCGTTTGTTCCGATACTGAAGAAGGCTGCCTCTTTTGCAAGCACATCCGCCATCATGCAGGCTGCCGGTGTCTCCATCATGATACCGATTTCGAGGTTCTTGTTGTATGCAATGCCCTCTGCATCAAGCTCTTTCATGATGTCAGCTACCATTGCCTTTACACTGCGAAGCTCATCTACGCCTGTCACAAGCGGAACCATTATCTTTATCCTGCCGAATGCACTGGCTCTCACAAGTGCACGAAGCTGTGTATTGTAGATGTCTGTTCTCTGGAGGCAGAATCTGATAGCTCTGTAGCCCAGGAATGGGTTGTCCTCTTTCTCAAGGCCCAGATATGGGATTTCCTTGTCGCCTCCGATATCAAGTGTACGGATGATGACAGGCTTGCCATTCATTGTCTCTGCTACTGATTTGTATGCCTCAAACTGCTCTTCCTCTGTAGGAATTGTATCTCTGTCCATGAAAAGGAACTCTGTACGGAAAAGTCCTATTCCCTCTCCGTCACACTCTACAGCTTTCTTTGCGTCCTCAGGCTTTCCGATATTGCATACAAGCTCTACCTTTGTGCCGTCTGCTGATACTGTTGGCACACCCGCAAATTTCTTTAAGAGCTCTTTCTCTTTTTTGTATTCCTCAAGCAGCCCAGCGAATTTCTGCTCTGTCTCAGCGTCAGGGTTTACGATTGCCTCTCCGCTTGTTCCGTTGAGTACCACTCTGTCACCATTTTTGACAGATGTACAGATTCCGTCAATACTGAGAACTGCCGGGATTTCCATTGCTCTTGCAAGTATTGCTGAGTGGGAGGTTCTGCCGCCCACCTCTGTGAGTATTCCTGCGATATTCTCTGCCACGATACCTGCTGTCATGGATGGTGTCAGGTCATGTGCCACGAGCACTGTGCCTGCCGGAGCTGCTGAGATATCGTAGTCCTCGATTCCAAGCAGAATCTTAAGGATTCTGGCTTTGATATCCCTGAAATCTGTCGCTCTCTGTTGCAAAAGCTCATCAGGTATCTGTGCAAATATCTCTGCTGTCTGCTCAAGCACCTGGTCGAGTGCCTTCTCTGCCGTGATTTTCTCACTTACTATGAGCGCTGTAATCTGTTCCTCTATGGTTGGATCCTGAAGCATCTGGATATGTCCGCGAAGGATATCCGCATCCTTTGCTCCGACTGTCTTTTCCATTCTGTCTGCCATGGTGTTTGTATCATTTACAAATTTCTCAATGGCTCCCTGGAGACGTGCGATTTCAGCGTCTGTATCTGTAATTTTCTTATTCTCAATCACTATCTCATGCTCTTCGATAATGACCACATTTCCGATTCCGATTCCTTCTGAGCCGGCGATTCCTTTGTACATATCACACCTCCGATTGACTTTACTGGTTGATTAATCTCCGAAGTTGTCTGCCTCGAGCTCTTCCATCTTTGCAAGTGCTGCTTCCTCGTCAGCTCCCTCACACTCGAATGTAATCTCTGCATCCTTCTTGATGCATGCTGCTATGATGTTTACAAGGCTCTTTGCGTTGATTCTCTTGTCGCCGAATACGATTGTTACATCTGAATCAAACTTGCCTGCCTCTCTTGCGATAACTCCTGCAGGTCTCATGTGAAGTCCCTCGGCTGCTTTTACTACCATTGTCTTGCTTACCATAGTTTTGTCCTCCTGATTTTAAAATTATTGGTTTATTTATTTCGCTCACACATATGATTAACTGTATCGTCCTCTGCTATTCATCAGCCTGTCATATGTCCGTTGCTTTCTATGGTTTTATTGTACTGTGCGGTATGAGTTTTTTCAATATTCCCCAAAATGCAAAATTGCACCATCTCTGGTGCAATTTTGTATTAATGTGATATTCAGTTCCACCCCAGCTCTTTCCGTATAGCTGCACAAAGCTCATGAGGTGAAGCAGCCTCCCTGAGCCTGTCAGTCGCTCCATTTTCATTCAGAAGCTTCGTGAAATCATGGAAAAATGCCTTTGTCGTGTTGACACTGTCAAAGTTTATCGCAAGCAGAAATATCATGTCTGCCATCCTCTCGCCCCACTCTATCGGCTTGTCGAGACGTATCACAAGTATCTGGCAGCGGTTTACATGCTCAGGCTTTCCGTGCGGTATGGCTATATTGCAGCCCACGGCGGTTGCCTCCACCTTCTCACGCTCCAGTACATCCCTCGCAAACTCGCTCTGCACTATTCCTTTGTTTATGAGAAGCTGGCACGCGCGCTTTAAAACATCCTTGCGATTTTTCGCCTTTTTCTCAAATATGATAAATTCCTCCGACAGCATCTGTGAAAACTCGCTGACCTCCGCGCTCTGGCCGGTCATGAGCTCAAAGCACTTGTTTCTGATATTTTTCTCATCCTGCGCACTGATTAGTGGAGAAACATACAAAAATCTCATATCATTGTGGATATCTGCCTGTGTGTCTATGGTCGAGAGTATGAGGTCGCAGTCATACTCGTCAATATGCTCTATGCGGTCTGACGACAAAATGCTTACTATCCTTACATCCGGCACCCTGTTTTCTATTTTGCCCGCTATTATACTGCCGGTCGCATAGCCTGCTGCACCAATTAACACTGCGCGCACTGTCATAGGATTTCTGTGCAGGGCACCTCCCACCTGCAAGGCAATAAAAGCTATCTCATTCTCGCTCGGCATGGCACCTGTGTACTTTTCGTAGTATCTCGATACAGTAAAGCATACCGTAAAGAGACTGGCATACGATTGTGTGATATCGGAAAGAAACGGATTGTCTATCTCTATGCCAAAATGAGTCCTCGCAATGGAGCCCGGTAAAAAGCTACGCATGCTCTCACGTAGAAGCTCATTTTCAATCAGATTGGCAGCGAGAAGATTTGACAGATACACTATCATCTCATCCTCTATGCTAAGCGCCTCCTCACAGGACATGACAACGCGGTTTTGTCCCTCGGCACAGGAAAAAAGCATTGCCAGATACATGATTTCAGGCTGTGCGAGGCTGATGCCATGATATCTTTCCAGAAAGCCTGCTGCCTCCTTTGCCATGTTCTCATGCTCTGTCATTATGAATCCATTTTTCTGTACCTGCTGCTCTGTTGCGGTGCCCGCATCCTCATCACTTGCATCATCACACATTCGGTTCGACAAATCTAACTCATCCGGTTTCAGCTCCTTCTCCACATCCACCCTGAAAAGTGCAATGGCTATGTACTCTGCCAGCATCTGAAATGTGTAATCCGTAAAGATGATATCAAAGCGTCTCTCCACATGATGTATCATGTCAACTGCCATCGACAGATTTACGCTTCTGAAATTATTAGCTATCACCTCGGCCGCGCGTCTTGAAAGCCTGTGGTCATCGGTCTTGATAACCTGCTTATCACTGATTGGATATCTGCAGAAATGCCTCATGGCTTTTCTGATATCAAGCTCACTGCCTGTCGCATATATTCCGTAGCCCACCGTTCTGTGCACCTTAATGCCATAGAGCAGAAGCTCTGCGTCAAGCTCATTTATATCATCCATGATGACATTTTTGCTGACGTTTAACTCCTCCGAAAAAAGTGCATACGTGTATGTATCCCAGCCACTTAGCAGAATATACGATATGTAGTTCTGTCTCTTCTTCTGCGATACTGCTGCCGATTTCCGCCCTGCCACATCCAGAATCTTTCCTATCTGCGCATCGCCAAAGCACGGCTTCATGCCTTTGCCCGGCTTTCTGTCGAGCGTCATAGAGTTTTGCTCACAAAAATCAGCCACCTCCTTCAGATATGTCTTCACACTTCGCTCTGACATACCTGTGGACGCAGCAAGAGCCTTTGATGTGACAAGCTCATTGTTGTGCTCTGCCAGCTTTTCAATTATCAATAGTCCCTTTTCTGAAAGCATAAATCAAAGTTCTCCTGATTATACGTAATTTAACAATTCGACCGGTTCATCTATCAGATTTGTTGCACCATGCTCCTTCAAAAACTCTACATCCCTGAAGCCCCATGTGACAGATACGCACTCCAGACCTGAATTTTTCGCTGTGGCGATATCCACATCGGAATCCCCCACATAGATTGCCTCATCCTGTGTCACTCCAAGCTCCTTTAGTGCCTTCTGCACCATATCAGGCGCCGGCTTTTTACGGATGCCTTCCTCCTCCATCTCGCCGATGGCTGCTGTCATGTAATCCTTAAAATACAGCTTGTCCAGCGATTTTACTGCAAAATCTATCTTGTTTGATACGATAGCCATTTTGATGCCGCGCACCTTAAGCTCCTCGAGCAGCTCCATAATACCATCATATGGCGATGTATTGTCGTTACAATGTGCGTCATAGTACTCCTTGAATAACGCAAAGGTCTCCTCAAACTTTGGATTATCTGCCCCCTGTGGCACTGCACGCTCCATCAGCAGTCTGACTCCGTTTCCCACAAATCTGCGCACCTCATCGAGTGTACGCTCCGGCATGCCACTTTGTTTCAATGCATAGTTTGTTGCATTTTTTAAATCCTCGAGTGTATAGAGAAGTGTTCCATCAAGGTCGAAAACGACCGCTTTTTTACGGTTTTCCTCCTCACCCTTTGCTATATGTGTCTTTTCAAATTCTGTCTTGCTTATCATATATACCTCATTCCTGTCATCATTTGGCAGAACCATAATATCTCCCGGTCTGCCTGATATATAACTGCTGTCATCCTTATTCTTAAATAGCTTTACCTTGTGCTTTAGCACAAAAGCTCTTGAAAAATCCTCCTCAACAGGTATGCACACTCTGGCATGTGCCATTCCATCCACTATAGTCTCCGTATCCTTATTCTTGAACCTCGGGACATAATCTGTCTGTTTCACAGTAAACCGCCAGTCCTTGTATATCCTGAAGCTTTTGTTCAGCCTGTCCAGATTTAAAATCCGTACACTGCCGTCTTCTCCTATTATGACTACCGTATCTTCACCAACCGGTGTGGAGATATCCCCCTTAGCTGTCCGCACTCCCATGCAGCAGCCCACAGGCAGTATATCCTTTGCAATGATATATCCCATCGGTATCGGGCGTTTTTTATAATCCACTTTTTTGAAGCCACTCGTATCAAAATCTTCTCCGTAAATTATCTTTGTATTACTTCGGCTGTTAAATATCACAATATTTAACAGCCATATATTTCAATATATTTCAGCTTGCTATGCTTAAACAAACAAGTTACCTGTTCCTTATTCTCCTGTAGTCC
>NZ_JBQKGQ010000034.1:0-8004 GCF_052118705.1 Agathobacter sp. LCP21S3_B2
GAAGTCTGCCCTTTTTTAGGCTATCTTCTGGAAAGGTGATGTATTGGGAGTGGTTGTAATGGCAACTACGGTAGATTTTGTGCACGCTTATACTGCCGTGAATAATTCAGGTTATATTTATACTATTTTCTGTTAGTAATTATTAAATTTTTATTAAATTACCATTGTAAAGGAATAGTGAAAGATGAAGGATGAACTCAAAGCGATATTTACAATAGCGATACTCTACTTCATCATTGAACTTTTGGGAGTGACCTGCCCTATCAAGTATCTGACAGGTATATCGTGTGCGGGATGCGGCATGTCGAGAGCCTGGTTGTCGGTACTTCATGGCGATATCAGTATGGCATTTTATTACCATCCGCTTTTTTTGCTCGTCATCCCAATGATTATACTTTTCTTATTAAAAGACAGGTTTTCACCTAAAATCAGGAAAATTCTTATAGGCATTTTCGTGGGCATATTTTTAGTTACTTATTTAATTCGCTTATTATTTTTCCAAAATGACATCGTATGTGTAAGACCTTCTGAGGGAATAATTGAGAAAGGTTTGCTATTTCTATACGAATTACTATCATCTCACATAGGATAAGGAGGAATGAAAATGTTTTGTTCTAATTGTGGGGCAAAAATAGAAGACAATGCTAGTTTTTGTCCAAATTGCGGAAACAGTACAAATGCACAGAATAAAGGGTTCGTCTCTAATCTTGATGCAACAGTACAAAAGGTTGAATCACAGCTTGGTGATGCTACAGCAGATATAGCTACTCATGCAAGCAATGCTTTTAACAACCTCGAGAGAGATTTGAATGGAGCGGTCAAGGAATTGGCCGATGATATAGGTATAAAAACAAACAATCCTACACCACAGCCGGGAATTACTCCGCCTCCATTGAATAATGCCACACCAAACTATAACAACAGCGGAGCTGTTCCACCATATGCCGGCGGTGCTACACCACCTCCATATAACAACAACTTCGCATACAATAACAACGGATTTGGTAACAATATACCGCCAGTCCGCAGAGGAGGAATTATGTTAAAAACGGATAGAAGCCTTTTGGTTTATATTTTACTTTCAATCGTAACTTGTGGAATTTATTCTTATTATTTCATTTACAAACTTGCACAGGATTTAAATATTGCATGTGATGGAGATGGAGAGACTACTTCCGGTCTTCTTATGTTCATCGTTTTATCAATTGTAACTTGTGGAATCTACTCATGGATTTGGTTCTACAAAGTTGGAAATCGTCTTGCTTCAAATGCCCCAAGATATGGCATGAACTTTACAGAGAATGGTACAACAGTATTACTTTGGATGCTTTTCGGTTCAATGCTTTGTGGAATCGGACCATTCATCGCTATGAACATCATTATCAAGAACACAAACAGCATTTGCGCAGCTTACAATAACTACAACGCAGCAAACGCTTAATTGATATAATAATCAATAAAAAAGAACTTCTCTATGTGGCAAGAGAAGTTCTTTTTATTTTGTTATTTAGTTTATTTCTATTTGGCAACATTTTTGACTCTATGTTGCTTCTCTACATACAATTTCTCATCAGCAAATCCAAGTGCTTCCTGAAGCTCTGTATAACTATCTGCTGCAACGCAATACACTCCGACTGCTACTGTTACGTTATATGGCTTATCGCTTGTCATATTAAAATCATTAAATGATTTATATATTTTAGCTACTATATCATTGCCATCTTCATTCCCGTCGTAGTCGCATATTATTCCGAACTCATCACCACCAAGTCTACCAACAACTCCATCTTTAAATAGTTCGTCCAAAGTATTGCTTATATGTTGAATTGAAAAATCTCCCTCATCATGTCCATATCGGTCATTTACAATCTTGAGATTGTTCATATCAACATAACCAACCAGACTAACAATATTGTTAGCCCTGTTCTTCATAAGGCGCTTCTCGGCAGCTTCCATAAAGCCTCTTCTGTTAAGTATGCCCGTAAGACCATCTGATTTTGCAAGTGCATCAAGTGCAATATTATTCTCTTTTAAAGCCACAAGAGTTCGCTCATACTCATTTTGAATATCCTGATTAACCTTGAGCATATGAAGCATCTTTGCGGCCGATCCAAGCTGTCCTACTACGAACTCACCATTATTGTATATCTGCTCAGACATATCACATAAGAAAAGACCATATAAATTCTCATTTGAGAAAATAGGGAAAACAACTTTGACATTTCCTCCATATTCAAATATCGAACCTCTGAAAATATCCGATGTTCGTCTTCTTTTGCGTCCAACTCTTGTGTTCTTTACTTCACCCTTTCTAAGTGAAGCCATCAGGTAAACATGATTTGGTGTAACAAACTCTTCTTTATCCAAATGCATAATTGGCTGTGCAAATATATACAAATCAGCATTTTCAATTCCAAGCCAGCTAAGACGCTGTAGCAAAACTGCGTAATTCTGGTCTGCACCACTTTCAAACTGCATGCTCGCCGTTACAAATGTCTTCATATCATAATTCTTCTTATCACTCTGTTCAAGCATATCGCCTTGAATCTGTTCTTCCGAGATGACAAGCTCTCTATAAACTGATGATATAACAGATATAATTCTACTGTGCGCCACATCACCCTCATACTTTGAAAGCAGTAACTGATATACTTCATCTATATGTGTCAGAAGATTCTCTGCATCTGCATATTTAAGAGCCCCCATATGCAAAAAGGTATTCAAAAGCCGTATTAGCGTACCATCATCAGAATTCATCTCTCCCAGATGATCATAGTAATCTATAACCAGCTCCATTATAGTTCTAAATAGAATTCGAAGCCTGTTATCATTGACTTCTATTGTATATCTGTAGAATATCTCATCATAATAGTAGTCTATGTATTCTCTGTCCAATCGATTAACTTGAATACTTCTCTGATGACTTTTCATCGAGCCAAAGGAATCACGTTTTATCAATCGGGTAGTAACTACAACACTCTCTACATCCTTTCCATCAAGAAGATCCAACAACAGCTCAATTGCTCTTCCACCTAATGAAGAAGCATCAGCCATAACTGTTGTGAGTGCAGGTTTTGCCTTAGCGCTAACTATTGTATTGTCATAACCCATAACATAGATATCTTGCCCTGGAACAAGCCCTTTGTCCATCATGGCCTCATAAAAGCTTAGTGCAGTATCATCATTTACACAGACAACAGCCTCTATATCCGGATGTCTGTCTATATACATTCCGAACTGTTCTCTTTGAGCTTTGGTCAGATTTCCGCAAAAATAGGTCTCTTCACCAATCGGTATATCATATGATTTGAGAGTGTCAAGGAAAGTATGCTTTCTTTCTAATGCATCAGTATTATCATCAGGACCACCCATCATGGCAATATTTCTGCAACCAAGCTTTGTTACAAGATAATCTACACCTTGCTTTATACCAAGATAATTGTCGTAGTTGACACTTAAATAGCCATCAATTTTGCATCCCATCAAAACACATGGTGTATCCTTATACTGCTCTAAAAACGCTTTCGTTCTCTCTAAGGTTGTATAACAGCAAATGCTTCCTGCTAACACTATAATTGCATCTACTTTACCACCTGCTGCATAAGAATAAAGCGTATTATACTGGTACTCATACATAATCTCCCTATTGCTTGTAAGGTCTCTTTCTATGTATTTTCCCGGCATAATCACAACATCAATATCCTTATCCCTTGCTGCCTGAATTACTCCACGACAGGTCTGGACAGTAAAGTTATCTGCTATTCCTGCAACTAATACCCCAACTACAGCTCTCTTCTTCATACCTTCACCTTCTATGGTTCTTTTTTTCCATTATACAAAATATGAGTTAAGGTCCGCAACTATTTTTTCTTCAAATTCACAAGCTTCTTTTTCGTCCTTTGCACTTACTGAAATGTAAAGCTTAAGTTTTGGCTCTGTTCCTGAAGGACGTACTACAACTGAAGAGTCGCCTTCAAGATAGAATTTAAGTACATTTGATTTTGGAAGACCGTCAATTCCTGTATTGTAATCGAGACATCTCTCCACCTTCTTAGCACCGATTACTTCAAGTCCCTCTCTGAATTTCTTCATGATATCCTGCATCTTGTCAAATCCTGATGCGCCCTCAAATTCAAATGAATGAAGTGTATTCATGCTGTAACCATATGTGCTGTATAATTCATCTAACTTCTCAAGCAAACTGATTCCCTTTGTCTTGTAGTAAGCAAACATCTCGCAGATTAAGAACGCTCCATCTACTGCATCCTTATCTCTTACATATGAACCACTGAGATATCCATAGCTTTCCTCAAAACCGAAGATATATGAATCTGCATGACCTGCCTTCTCGAGACATCCAATATGCTCTCCGATAAACTTAAATCCTGTAAGTACATTGACTGTTGAAACACCATAGTGCTCAGCAATTCTCTGTCCCAAATCAGTAGTAACGATAGTCTTCACCATTACAGGGTTTGCAGGCATTGTCTTATTCTCAATTCTTCTCGAACAGATGTAGTCAAGAAGGAGGCATCCTGTCTGGTTTCCTGAAAGAAGTACATACTCTCCGTTTTTGTCCTTTACTGCTATTCCAACACGGTCACAGTCAGGGTCTGTTGCAAGAAGAAGGTCTGCATTGTTCTTCTTTGCATATTCCATTCCAAGTGCCATTGCCTCTTTAATCTCTGGATTAGGATATGGACATGTAGGGAAATTCCCATCTGGCAGCTTCTGTTCCTCTACAAGAGTGATATTTGTAAATCCACTTTCTTTTAAAGCTCTTGTAACAGGCTTAAGTCCGGTACCATTGAGTGGCGAGTATACAATAGCTACATTTTTATCTATTTCATCTGCATCACCAAGTAATGACTGTTTCTTAACTTCATCGGTGAAATCTGTATATATCTGCTCATCAATATATGAGATTTTGCCTTCATCCAAAAGCGTCTTGAAATCTCCACGCTTTACGTCTGCAAACAAATCAATTTTCTCAATTTCTGCAAGAATAATCTCTGCTGCCTTTGTTGTAATCTGGCATCCGTCAGCACCATATACCTTATATCCATTATACTTTGAAGGGTTGTGAGATGCAGTAACCATAATACCTGCTGCACACTCTAATGCACGTACTGCATATGATAGACAAGGTGTTGGCATAAGCTCTGTGTAGATGTATACCTTTATTCCGTTAGCTGCAAATACACCTGCTGCAATCTGAGCAAATAAATCCGACTTAATTCTTGAGTCATAGCTTACTGCAATACTTCTTTTGCCCTCTTCGAAATTGTTTACTACATAATTGGCAAGTCCCTGTGAAGCCTTTGCAACAGTGTAGATATTCATTCTGTTTGTACCTGCACCGATTACACCTCTAAGTCCACCTGTACCAAACTCAAGGTTTCTATAAAAAGAATCTTCTATCTTGGTTTCGTCAGAAGCAATTGCCTCAAGCTCAGCCTTTACATCTGCATCTTCTGTTGCCTTCTCGCACCATAATTTGTACTGTTCCATAATTTCTGTTTTCATAATCTGAATCCTCTTTCCTTTCATATTCAAAATCTCTATTTGATAACTGTTGAAGCAATCATTTCAAGCTTACCACTCATATCTATTTGACCAAAGCCATTTGGTACTATCATGTGGTCACCCTTGTTAACCGGCTGACCATTTATAATTCCATTTCCCTCTGTGATAGTAATATTCAAAAATGGATACTTCTGTTCAAACTTTGCCTCTCCATCTAATTCCATCTTGAATACACTGTAATAATTGCAACTATAAAGTGATACAAGCTCATTCTTTACACTCATTCCCTCTGTCTTTATCACGCTGTCGCGGGCAGGTGCTGCCGGTACAGTTATAACATCCTTGCTCTGCTTTACATGAAGCTCTCTTGGCTTACCATTTGAAAGTCTGTCATAATCATATGCACGATATGTAATATCACTGTTCTGCTGTGTTTCTAAAATCAGTAATCCACCTTTAATAGCATGAACTGTTCCCGGGTCAATCTGGATAAAATCACCCTTCTTAACCGGAATCTCTCGGATAAATTCAGACCATCTTCCCTGATCTATCATTTCATTCAATTCGTCCTTAGTCTTGGCATTGTGTCCTATCACAAGTGATGCATCATCAGGACAATCAAGCACATACCAGCACTCTGTCTTTCCAAATGAACCATTCTCATTTACTTTGGCATAGGCATCATCAGGATGAACCTGAATACTTAAGTCATCCTTTGCATCAATGATTTTGATAAGAAGCGGGAATCTGTCATAGTCGAGATTGCCAAATATTTCCGGATGCTCATTCCACAGCTGTGACAGGTTCATTCCTTTGAAATTACCAAACTTAACGCTTCCGTCACCATTTGGATGTGCTGATATACCCCAGCATTCTCCCAAATCATCACCCTGATAATTATATCCAAACTGCTCTCTTAATCTGCTTCCGCCCCAGATATTGTGTGTACATACCGGGTCTAAGAATATAATCTCTTTGTTTATATTGTTACAAGACAAATTCATTCCTTTTTCCTCCATAACTTTCTTATACCAGAATGCCGAATCTTTTACAATTCTCTGCTGTGTAACAAAATCCACATAGACAAGTCCAAATCTCGGAGTAAAGCCTTTATTCCACTCAAGATTATCCATAAATGTCCACAGGAAATATCCTGACACATCAGCTCCATCCTCTATCGCTTTTTGCATTGCTCCCATGTATGCATCCAAGAAATTGATTCTGTCGTAATCATGAACTCTTCCATCAGCAGATACACTGTCATGACATGCCATGCCATTTTCTGTAATATAAAGCGGATACTTATATCTCTCAGTCAGAAATTTAATTCCATAATAAAATGCTCTAGGTGTTACCGGCCAGTCTACAACAGTCTTTGTGTATCCCGGATTCCTCTCAACAAATTCCGGTTCTCCGTCAACTCCTGCTCTTACATAATATCCGTTATAAATATTCTGTCCCATAAAGTCCAGCGGCTGGTGGATAAGCTCCATATCCTCTTTCTTTATTTCCGGAAGGTATTCCTCAAACTTTTCAAGACCTTCCTTAGGATAATGTCCAAGAAATACAGGATCTGAGAACCATGATACATTCCATGCCCAGTTATCTATTGTATTATAAAAACCAAAATATACTTTCCTTGCGGCCTCTATATCCTCTTTGCTGTCAGAATACGGATATGCAACTCCGCATGTCGGTGCAAAGCCAATTTTGATATCACGCTTTGCATATTTACGCAGATTGATAACAGCATTACCATGTGCCATAAGCAGATGATGCGCTGCGAGAAAAGAATCTCTGATTGACAGCTTAAGTCCAGGCGCATGAGTTCCAAGCATATGTCCAAGATATATCACGCACTGTGGTTCATTTATAGTAAAGAAATTCTCACAGATATCTGAAAAATTCTCAGCTACAACCTTAGCATACTCGCCAAACCATTTTACCACATCTTCGTTTAACCAGCCACCCTTATCAAACAATGCTTTTGGAAATTCCCAGTGAAACAAAGTAATATAAGGTGTAATTCCATTTTCCTTCATAGTATGAATCATGTCACGGTACATATCAATCGCTTTTTGGTTGACCTCACCTGTACCATTTGGCATTATTCTCGACCAGCTTACTGAAAAACGATAAGCTTTAACGCCTAAATTCTTCATAAGAGCGATGTCTTCCTTATACCTGTTAATATGGTCGCAGGTCACTTTAGCATTATCATTTGCAAAGCCTCTTCCATCATCCAAAAAATCATCCCAGACATTTCTTCCATGTCCGTCACCTTCATTCATTCCTTCTATCTGATAGGCACTGCTTGCAACGCCCCACACAAAATCATCCTTAAACATAATAGCTCCTTAATTATTATATGATTTGAGGGTCAAAACCACCTCGTAAAAAACGGTTTGTACCTTGAAAATTTCACATAAACGATTTTAAATTAAAAAATGGGATTTTATACGTGCTATTCCGTGTATC
>NZ_JBQKGQ010000035.1:0-6820 GCF_052118705.1 Agathobacter sp. LCP21S3_B2
GGCAGGGGTATGGATATCCTGACGATGAGTATTTCTTTTTAAAACTCATTGATATGAGCAGAGTTGATTATGTGAGGAATCCTAAATCCCATAAGTTTTGTGATTGAGCCTGAATTATTCTGCCGGACGATTCGATTTCGGAGACTGGGGAGATGTCTTTTTCGTAAAGAACAATTATCCGGCAATGGTAAAATATGACGGTACAGAAGATTATAAACTCGACCCGAACGACCACACAAAGAAAGCAGACGGAACAACGGCATCCGATGTCGCAAACACGGCATACGAAGGAAACGCAATGAGCGTATTCGATGGCAGCGGTGACAAGGGCAAGATTTGGCTCTCACAGTTTGAAATCGGAAACTATGAGTACATGATTATTTCAAACGTCCAGTACGATGAATCATACAACGATGACGCATATGTCAGAGAGGACGGTTCACATGCAGACAAACTCTATTTCCCGATGTTTGGCGGTTCATATGATGGAACACGCCTCCGTTCACTTGCAGGACAGACGCTCATGTATAACACAAACGCATCAACAGAGATTGCAAGAGCAAAGGCAAACGGTAGCGGATGGAATATCGGCTCATGGAGCAAAAGAAACCTGTTGAATTGTATGCTCAAGATTATGTCAAAGACAGATAATTCACAGGCAGCGTTCGGACAGGGTCAGACATCCGGATATGTTGATAATGCATCACAGAATTACGGACACCTTGCGACCGGAACGCTCAAGGACAAAGGACAGTTTTTCGGATATAACGACACAACTCATGAGGTCAAAGTGTTCTATATGGAAAAACCGTGGGGCAACCGTTGGGATAGAATCAACGGTCTGTTGATGGTAGGCGGTGAAATCCTTGCAAAGATGACACCTCCGTACAATCTGACAGGAAAGGACTTTGAAAAGGTCGGAATCACATTCGCATCATCCGGCAACGGTTATCAGAAAGGAACAAAGTCAAGCAGATTCGGACGCATTGTCAATTCAATAGGTGGCAGCAGCAGCACATACACATGTGACTATTTTTGGTGGAATGCCGGAATTACTGCGGTCGCCCTTGTCGGCGGTAGCTGTGCCGATGGCGAGTCCTGCGGTGCGGATTACTTGAATTTGAGCATTGATGCGGGCGGTGCGATCTGGTACATCGGTGCGTCCGTTTTCTTAGAACAGCCTATCGCTGCGTAAGCAGCAGGGGGAGGAACGGAGGGGGAACGCCTCCGCTATTCCCGCCGTTAGGCGATGTGGTCGTTTTTAGAAAAATGAATATAGGGATATAGGGTGCGGTGTCGGGCGGTGTTCATGCTCCCTGCGGTCGCCCTTGTCGGCGGTAACTGTAACAATGGCGAGAACTGCGGTGCGGATTACTTGAATTTGAACAATGATGCGGGCAATGCGAACTGGAACATCGGTGCGTCCAATTTCTTCTCATATCGGAGCGTTTAATCAAATGCAGCCTATATCCCACGCCACAAGGCGAAAATCATTCCGGATATAGGGTCGGTTGAGTAAGCATCCGCACAAAAACCGATAGGAGATAAGAAAATACTATATGAGAAGTTACAACAACCTATATGAACCAATGTTACAAGACGACTACATAAAACAGTGTTTTATAAATGCATCCAAAAAGAAAAAGAACAGGAATGATGTGCGGGAGGTATTAGAGAACCTCAATGAACACACAGAACTCTTGAAAAAGATGTTGACAGAGGAGTTGTTCATTCCGGACTATCACAAACCGAGCATCATCAACGAGAGCAGCAGCAAGAAAACACGCCGTATATTGAAACCACATTACAAATATGAGCAGGTTGTTCACCATTGTGCAATAGGTCAGTTAAAACCGATTGTGATGAATGGATTGTATGAATTTTCGTGCGGGAGCATTCCGGACAGGGGTGTCCATTACGGAAAGAAGTACATGAGAAAATGGCTTGATTCATACGACGGAAAGAAATTCTTTGTTCTCAAGATGGATGTTCACCATTTCTTTGAATCCATAAACCGGAGAATCCTCAAAAGGAAACTCAAAGAGGTAATTCGAGATAAACGGTTTTATAGATTACTCTGCATACTGATTGAACATGACAAAATAGCACTCGTTGCAAAGGTTTTGACGGATGCAGGTGTTGAGATAGATGCAGAGCAGACGAAAACACTTGTCGGATGCATAGCATTTGACGACATCTCCGGAGCGTTGGAGATATTGCAGGAAATCGGCATCACAGGAGCGATGTTCGATGAACTGAAAGAAATTATTGAGGAGATGCGAAAAGGCGTTCCGTTGGGATATTTCACATCACAATGGTTCGGCAATTTTTACTTGAAAGCACTCGACCACTACATCAAAGAGGAACTCCATGCAGAACATTACATGCGATACATGGACGACATGGTGATACTGGGAAAGAGCAAAAAGAAACTACACAAAATACATGCAGCAATCGAAACATATCTGAATGACAACCTTGACCTTGAAATAAAAGGCGATTGGCAGGTATTCAGATTTGAATATCCGGTATTTGATAAAGGCGGGAATCCGGTACTTGATAAAGACGGAAAGCAGGTCACAAAGGGTCGTATGCTTGATTTTATGGGATTTCAATTTCACCATGACCGGACAACCATCCGGAAATCAAACATTGAGGCTGCGAGACGCAAGGCAAACCATATCTCAAAGCAGAATAAAATCTCATGGTATAACGCATCGGTGATGTTGTCATATATGGGGTTGTTCAAACACACGGACACATACAACTATTACATTGATTACATCAAACCAAAAATCAATGTTAAGAAACTCAAGAGGATAGTTTCAAAGCATAGCAGAAAGGAGAACGAACATGACAGACTGGAAAAAGGTGGCAGGAACACAGCCGGACAAGCCGGAGGAGGTCGACAGGACATCGTCGCCGTCAACGGTTTACCTGCGTAAGAACATCGAACAGGTGACAAGAGAGGTTGAGGGCAGCGACGGAAAGATGCAGACAGTGACCGAATGGCAGTACGACGAGAAAGAAATGACAGTCAAGGAATATGAGAACATGGCACTCATGAAGTCAGTCGTCGAGGAGAACACATCCGGAATCGTCGAATCAGTGACACAGTTTCAGAAAGATGCAGTCATTGACGAATACACACAGCAGTTGATTGAGGAGGGGTTGATTTAGTATGAAAATACTCGTTGAAAGTCTCAAAAGAATGTACAAAAAAGGCACTCTCACAAAGGAACAGATTTCCGAGCGTGTCACAAAGGGTAGTATTTCAGCAGATGAATATGAATACATCACAGGAGAAAAATTCTCCAACGGTGATACAGAATGAGTCCGCTTGAAATAATATCACGATTGTGTGATGTGACGGAAAATCTATCAGCAATCGTGAAAAAACAGCAAACAATCATTGAACAGTCGAAAATCGAGGAGGCGGTCAGAGCGGAACTCCGGCAGGAGGTAGAGGAGACAGACAGGGAGATGGATGTTCTAGAATATCACATGCGGAAATATTGCGACACCGACGACATCGAGGCGACAGAGTTCGGAAAGGAGAACGCCGTTGACGATTGAGGTTTCCTTGCTAATCTCCGGAGTGTCGGTTGCATTCGCAATCTTTTTCGGAATCTGCTCAAAGCAGAGGAACGACAAAAAAGACACACAGGAAGAAACGGAGAGACGAGCAGAAAATGACACAATGGTGGTTGTGAAACTTGAGAACATCGCAGACGACATCAAGGACATCAAACGGGAATCAAGAGAGAACCGTGAGGAGATGAAACAGTTGAGAGAGCGTGTTGTAATTGTGGAACAGTCACTCAAGAGTTATCACAAGAGACTGGACGGAGAACAGCATTCCGACCGATAACAGGAGGGCAGGAAACGGGCAAGAATCAACCTCACAGAAAAGAGGCAATACATGAGAATGACAGAACAGGAACGACGCATCAGAATCCGGCATCTGAAAAGAATGCATCGGATAAGAGAGCGAAAAGAGAGACATGACAAAAAGGTGTCCGGTCTGTTCATGAAACGTGTTGTATTCACTTTGATTCTTGCAGCATTTATCTTTACAGTTGTGATGATATTTGTGTTTTTGCGGATGGGTTCAGAACCGTCGACACTGATTGAGAATGTATTCAGATTTCTTTCAGTTGAGGGCGGTGCAATGGCACTCATTAAGTCCGTGAAAACGGTCAAGGGAACAAAGTCAAACGGAAAAATACAACACAATGACGAACCGGAACAGGATGACGAGGAGGTACAAGGATGAAATACATCGTCGAGAATTGGTTTGTGATTGTGGGTCTGATTGCGGTATGTGCAGCGGGAGGATATGCAGTATATGTTTTCGTGAAAATGCCGTCAGACAAACAGTTGAACAAAGTGAGAGAATGGCTGCTCTATGCAGTCACAAAGGCAGAAAAGGAACTGGGAGGCGGTACAGGTCAAATCAAACTGCGATATGTATATGATATGTTTGTCGCACGGTTCGCATGGCTTGCGAGAGTGATTTCTTTCGAGGCTTTTTCAATGATGGTCGACGAGGCACTTGAGAGAATGAAAAAGATGCTTGAGAGCAACAAGGCGATGCAGACGCTTGTGAGCGGTGAGGCAGGTGAAACGGTTGAAAAGGATATGTGATTTTGCAACCGGAAACGTACACACAATCGTGCTGATATATGCAATCGTCGCTGTCATCGTATGGGTGGCGGTAAATCTGTATTTTTGGAAAATTTCTTTTGATTTAGACAGAGAAATTCGGGAAGAAATGAGAGAATACAGGGATTGCTATTCTGACACGGACGAGGCAAAATTCGGGAAACACATAACAAGGTTGACCGGATTCATTATTTCGATTCCTGCTGCGGTGATGTGGTGGTGTACACCTCTAATCGTGGCGGGATTGATGATATATGACAAGATACAAGAAAAGAATCCGGAATTGTGCGGATTCAAAGCAGACGATTTTGACAAGGAGGAAAACAAATGATTTCAAATTGCGGACATGACGAAAACGGAAGATACTCCGGAGGAAAAGCCGGAGACCAAACAGGTACAGAGTGGCGGGTTATAAATTGGTATAGTAGACCGTGGAAATGCGTTCTCCGTCACCCGAACGCAAAAGTGAGAGCGATGATTGCGAGCATGGCAAAGGCAGCAGCAGTCAACAATAAAATCGGATATGACCAGTCAGAGAGATACACGTTTTGGGAGCATCTAAAAGCATCAAATTATGACCCTGCACAGATTACAGTCGCATGTGAGGCAGACTGTTCATCCGGTGTCGCTGCAATCGTAAAAGGTGCAGGTTACAGACTGGGGATTGACGCACTGAAAAAGGTGAGTACGGCATGTTATACCGGAAACCTGCGAGCAGCACTCAAGGCAGCAGGATTCGAGGTACTGACAGAAAACAAATATCTGACATCGGATGCGTACTTGCTTGCAGGAGATATTCTGTTGAATGATGGTGCTCACACAGCAACAAACCTCACAGACGGTGCAAAGTCATCCGGAGCGGGAGCATCCAACACAACACCAGTCAAGAGCAACACAAAGGTTGATGTTGCACACGGATTCGACAAGAGCCTTGCAGGAACATACAAAGTGACTGCATCCGGATTGAATCTCCGTGCGGGAGCAGGAACAGGAAAGTCAATCCTTGCGGTAATGGAAAACGGTGAGAAAGTCCAGTGCTATGGATATTATAACGACCACAACGGCGTGAAATGGTTGTATGTGGTTTACAAGAACATTGTCGGATATGCGTCAAGCAAGTATTTGAGCAAATAGGAGGGATAATCATGTTATACTATTTAGGCAAAGGAACAGAGTTCAAGAAAGAGGACTGCAAAGAGTACAAGAAACTTGATGCAGCACTCAAGGCAGCAGCAAAGGACGAGAGCCTCATTGTTTGGGATGAAACAGGAAAGGTCATCGGTTCACTCACGGATGATGTTCCGGAGGGAGCGTTGCAGACGAATCCGGACGGCAGCATTCCGACGTTCAATGAGGACGGAACACCTGCGGGAACAGTAGACAGTGAGACCGTGGCAGCAGTCACCGGAGACAATGAGCAGGAAACACAGCAGGAGAACGCAGAGGACGACGAGAACGCCTCAAACGAGGACAAGGTGACAAATCCACCGACCGAACAGGAAAACGGCGAAAATGGAGCAAATACGGAGGCAGACAAGGCAACAGAGGACGAGCAGGAGGACAAGGTAATCATCCCACAGGGCAAAATGAGAGTGACTGTCGTTTGCGATGGTTCACTCAACATCAGACGTTCAGCAGCGTGGGGCAATGATAACATCTGCGGTCGTGCTATCAGAGGACAGTCATATTATGTAAAAGAGATTCATGTTGTGAACGGAAAGAAGATGGTC
This sequence comes from Agathobacter sp. LCP21S3_B2, assembly GCF_052118705.1. Lineage (NCBI taxonomy): Bacteria > Bacillati > Bacillota > Clostridia > Lachnospirales > Lachnospiraceae > Agathobacter > Agathobacter sp. LCP21S3_B2. Next base: position 6,396 of record NZ_JBQKGQ010000035.1, read on the forward strand.
AGAACAATCGGCGACCTTTACCTCTCCGGAGAATCGGAGCATGTACAATTCGAGCAGTTATGATATAATAAAACAACGGGAAACAAGACGAGGTTTTATGTGTAAAACACAGGTAACGAACAAATGCTTGAAAAATGCCCGAAAATAGGCGTTCGGAGTTATCAAAACGTTAACAAAGAGATAGGATTTCAACAATCCAGTGCGTCTTATGACGCTTCAGAAAAGTATATTACACCTCAGGACTTTTTGTCCTGGGGTGTTTTTTTGTAAGAACTGTGGTACAATAAATAAAGAAGATTCTACATATAAAATATCCTGAATTATTCACGGCAGTATAAGCGTGCACAAAATCTACCGTAGTTGCCATTACAACCACTCCCAATACCTCACCTTTCCAGAAGATAGCCTAAAAAAGGGCAGACTTC
>NZ_JBQKGQ010000036.1:0-4082 GCF_052118705.1 Agathobacter sp. LCP21S3_B2
AGGAGCTTCCTGTATAATTTAAATTGTAAAGGGAGTTGACCAAAGAAAATACCTCAAGTAAATTTAGATTATTACTGACCGGCAAAGTTGGTAAAATCTAAAGAATACAAGAGGTATGTATAATGAATGTTAAAACTAAAAAGGCAAAAAATCAAGTAAATGTAAAGAATTCTTCAATTAAAGTTTTATCAAATGAAGAAATCAGCAGAAGGATTGAGAAAATCGAAAAGAATCTCACAGCTCATACATGGAGAGACCTTGAAACGAATGGCAAGTTTGAAAAGAATGATAAACTCACATTCATTTCAGATGAGATGCTTATAGTTGGATGCGATATAGGCAGCGAGATCCATTATGTCAGGGCAATTGATGTAAGAGGCAGAGAACTCAGTGAAGAAGTCTTTGGATTCAGCAATAATGAGGAAGGTTTTGAAAGTGCGAAAGCATGGATGCTGAACCTTGCAGCAAACAATGATAAGGAACAGATCGTGTTAGGTCTTGAACCGACAGGACATTACTGGTTTGCATTAACAGAATGGCTGGTCTCAAAAGGAATCAGCGTGGTTCAGGTAAATCCATATGCTGTAAAGCAGAGCAAAGAGATTGAGGATAACAGTCAGCTTAAGGACGACAGAAAGGATCCTAAAATCATAGCAAACCTTGTGAAAGACGGAAACTATGGAATGCCATATATTCCAGAAAAACTGTATGCGGATATGAGAAGACTTTCGATGTTCAGAGATCAGCTGACAGAGGACAGGATCAGAAATATCAACCGTCTCCACAGAGAAATGAAGATATACTTTCCAGAATATATGGACGCATTTGGAAAGATAGATGGTTCGTTTGCACTTGAAGTACTGAAAGTTGCACCGATGCCGGCAGATATCATTGCACATGGAGAAGATGGTTTAAGAGATATCTGGCATAACGCTAAGTTAAGAGGACGCGGTTACAACAGAGCCAAAGATATCGTAAGTTATGCAAAAACAAGTGTAGGACTGACAGACGGAACAGATGCCGGACGAGAAGCAGTAAAGTGGTTTTCCGAACAGATCATAAAGCTGGATGAACAGCTTGAGAAAATCGAAAGCACCTTACACAAGAAATGTATGGAAATACCACATGCAGAGAATCTCCTCAAGATTAATGGTGTTGGTGAGAACATTCTGGCCGGAATACTGGCAGAAATGGGGGATATCAGCAGATTTGATGATGTAAAGGAGATACAGAAACTGAGTGGAATGAGTCTTGTTGCATGTAGTTCTGGAAAGCACAAGGGACAGACAAAGATAAGCCACAGGGGACGCAAACGACTGAGATACTGGCTGTTCCAGGCTGCCAAGTCTGCAGTAGCGCATGCTGAAGAATTTAAGCAGCTGCATGTGTATTATACGACAAGGACATCGAATCCGCTTAAGAAGATGCAGTCACTGATTGTAATAGCCTGTAAGATACTGCGGGTCATCTATACGATTCTGAAAACAGGAACAAAGTATGATCCGGAAAAGATGCTGAGGGATATCAAACGTCCAATGGATGAGGTCATTCAGGCAGCCGCATAATCCGGGGTAACCTGCAGTACAAAGAATTAATTCCAGAGCCTTGCCGAACTTCTGACAAAATCGGAGGCTGGGCAGGGTTCTGGATAAGAAACCCGTAAACGATGGAGTCTGATAGGGACTACATCAGCACAGAGACCATACAGAGCCTGCAACGGTATAGCGTCCACTGAGTCAATCAGTACCGGAGCATGTGAAGCACGGTCGGTAACAATCAAATGAAAAATAAGAGCTGTAGCTGGCATCGGTTTTTTCCGTAGGGCATAGACCCTGTTTAGGAGCTTGGCTGGCACTCGGTGTATGAATAGATGGGACGAAGGAAGTTGGGACATGATCCCCTTAGACACGGAAGGTTCATCATCATAGTTGATCGGAGGGAAAATAGCCTTTATAAAGCAAACAAAGAGGATGCTTTTTAAACTATACCCAAATTTCAGCTATTCGGTACTCGATACTACGATATTCATCACCCTCGGCTCTGTTTTAGAGGTAATAAAAATACGTCAAAGCCTTGAAAAATCTACATTTTAGGCTTGACAGAATAGGAAGGCAAAAAATCAAGTAAATGTAAAGAATTCTTCAATTAAAGTTTTATCAAATGAAGAAATCAGCAGAAGGATTGAGAAAATCGAAAAGAATCTCACAGCTCATACATGGAGAGACCTTGAAACGAATGGCAAGTTTGAAAAGAATGATAAACTCACATTCATTTCAGATGAGATGCTTATAGTTGGATGCGATATAGGCAGCGAGATCCATTATGTCAGGGCAATTGATGTAAGAGGCAGAGAACTCAGTGAAGAAGTCTTTGGATTCAGCAATAATGAGGAAGGTTTTGAAAGTGCGAAAGCATGGATGCTGAACCTTGCAGCAAACAATGATAAGGAACAGATCGTGTTAGGTCTTGAACCGACAGGACATTACTGGTTTGCATTAACAGAATGGCTGGTCTCAAAAGGAATCAGCGTGGTTCAGGTAAATCCATATGCTGTAAAGCAGAGCAAAGAGATTGAGGATAACAGTCAGCTTAAGGACGACAGAAAGGATCCTAAAATCATAGCAAACCTTGTGAAAGACGGAAACTATGGAATGCCATATATTCCAGAAAAACTGTATGCGGATATGAGAAGACTTTCGATGTTCAGAGATCAGCTGACAGAGGACAGGATCAGAAATATCAACCGTCTCCACAGAGAAATGAAGATATACTTTCCAGAATATATGGACGCATTTGGAAAGATAGATGGTTCGTTTGCACTTGAAGTACTGAAAGTTGCACCGATGCCGGCAGATATCATTGCACATGGAGAAGATGGTTTAAGAGATATCTGGCATAACGCTAAGTTAAGAGGACGCGGTTACAACAGAGCCAAAGATATCGTAAGTTATGCAAAAACAAGTGTAGGACTGACAGACGGAACAGATGCCGGACGAGAAGCAGTAAAGTGGTTTTCCGAACAGATCATAAAGCTGGATGAACAGCTTGAGAAAATCGAAAGCACCTTACACAAGAAATGTATGGAAATACCACATGCAGAGAATCTCCTCAAGATTAATGGTGTTGGTGAGAACATTCTGGCCGGAATACTGGCAGAAATGGGGGATATCAGCAGATTTGATGATGTAAAGGAGATACAGAAACTGAGTGGAATGAGTCTTGTTGCATGTAGTTCTGGAAAGCACAAGGGACAGACAAAGATAAGCCACAGGGGACGCAAACGACTGAGATACTGGCTGTTCCAGGCTGCCAAGTCTGCAGTAGCGCATGCTGAAGAATTTAAGCAGCTGCATGTGTATTATACGACAAGGACATCGAATCCGCTTAAGAAGATGCAGTCACTGATTGTAATAGCCTGTAAGATACTGCGGGTCATCTATACGATTCTGAAAACAGGAACAAAGTATGATCCGGAAAAGATGCTGAGGGATATCAAACGTCCAATGGATGAGGTCATTCAGGCAGCCGCATAATCCGGGGTAACCTGCAGTACAAAGAATTAATTCCAGAGCCTTGCCGAACTTCTGACAAAATCGGAGGCTGGGCAGGGTTCTGGATAAGAAACCCGTAAACGATGGAGTCTGATAGGGACTACATCAGCACAGAGACCATACAGAGCCTGCAACGGTATAGCGTCCACTGAGTCAATCAGTACCGGAGCATGTGAAGCACGGTCGGTAACAATCAAATGAAAAATAAGAGCTGTAGCTGGCATCGGTTTTTTCCGTAGGGCATAGACCCTGTTTAGGAGCTTGGCTGGCACTCGGTGTATGAATAGATGGGACGAAGGAAGTTGGGACATGATCCCCTTAGACACGGAAGGTTCATCATCATAGTTGATCGGAGGGAAAATAGCCTTTATAAAGCAAACAAAGAGGATGCTTTTTAAACTATACCCAAATTTCAGCTATTCGGTACTCGATACTACGATATTCATCACCCTCGGCTCTGTTTTAGAGGTAATAAAAATACGTCAAAGCCTTGAAAAATCTACATTTTAGGCTTGACAGAATAGGAAGGAA
>NZ_JBQKGQ010000037.1:0-3626 GCF_052118705.1 Agathobacter sp. LCP21S3_B2
CGGCAGGGGTATGGATATCCTGACGATGAGTATTTCTTTTTAAAACTCATTGATATGAGCAGAGTTGATTATGTGAGGAATCCTAAATCCCATAAGTTTTGTGATTGAGCCCAAATTCAAGAAGGTAGAGGTATCAGGAGCAACACAGATAGGACCTTTAATTCAGCATTCCAAGATAAGAAAAGATTTTAATGTTTGTGATATCTCATAAGAGATATCACAAGCTAAATGCAGGGGTGAAGAGTGAAAAAATATATCGTACATTTTATTATATGGGGACTAGGTATAATTAGTTACTATATATTAGACAAGACAACGGCCGGAGATGAGTTTCAGAATATTAGCGTATTATTAATCGGATGTTTGATGTTTTATGCAGTGTATTATATTTCTATGATATCAGAAATCAGGAAAATTGAATGTGAATTGAATGAATCAGGAATATTTGGCGGACGCGGCATGGGGATTTTAATAAACATGTTTAGCTTGCAGTATATATTTGAACTTTATAAGAAACCATTAGTTTGCATTGTTCTTATAGTAGTTTCTGTTATTGTGCTGATACTATCACGTAAATATATAAAATCTTTTTGGACAAAAAATATATGGAGTAGACAATTTTTACTTATTTTTATTGCATTTAATGTATTGGCGAGTTCTATAGGCAGTGTTCTTGGTTATAAGTGGGATGATATTTTGTTGGTTAATGTAGAAAATGTATCAAACGTAACAAAATTAATTCTTATAATATTTTATATTGTCATTTTTAAAAATACAGAGTTGCCAAACAGTTTTTTTATAAGACTTGCTTCTAAAAATGAGGCTTTGTTAGACAGAAGAAATTAGAAAATAAGCTTTTAATATATAGCATACGAAAGGAACACAATGCGATACACATTTATAAAGGAGCATGATGCAACAGACTGTGCAGCGGCCATGCATCGATGATACCTTTTGATCATTTAACCATCTTATATAAGAGGTAAGTGCTATGGAATACTTGAATTTGGAAAAGTCAGGACTTATTACTATCCTGATTCCCCTTAATTTTTTAATTGGAGAATATACATTGTTTTTTCGCTTGAATGGATGGAGCCGGAAAATAATTCACTTAATCACAGGTGTGATTGATCTATTTTTTGTGGTGGCAATAATTGCTTGTAGAGAGCACCCATATTATTCATTTGTGATTTTCGGTGGAATGTTAATTGGAATCATTCAAAGTGAATGGTGTTATAGAGAAATCAGTGAAGAAACAAATTTGAGCAAAATAGACATATTGTTAAAAAAGGGGAGAATTTTGTTGGGAGCGATATTAATTATTATTGAAATAGTGATTAGAATGTTGTATCCGTCAATGTTTATGGGATTGCCATTAATAACACGTATCTTTTCGTATATCATTTTAGCTGTGTTACCTATTGAAATGATAGCTTTTAACAGTTTTCTTGTAAAAAAACAAAATGGTATGGCAATTGAATATTTTTAGAATGCAAGGTAAAATATTGTGTGAGCATATGTTCGTGTGTGACCTACTTTATTAATTTTAAAGTGCATGAAGGGAGTAATGAATTTGAATAAAGAGATTGTTGAAGGAATGTACATAGCTCTTATTTTTATTGCGGGATACTATTTAGTAAAGACGAAAAGAATTAATATTTTGTGGAAGATATTGGCAGCTGTGAATATACTTTCATGGGCGTGTTTATTAGTAATATTAGCACTAGATATAAATGTAAGTGCTGATTTTATATCCTTAAATTTAGCAGCATGTATGTCGTTGGCTATTTTTACACCAATAATATGGTTTTCAGATAGAAAAAATATGGATATCTACAGTTTATTTGGAAATATAGGATTTGTATTAGTACTTAACAAGGAAGTAAATCAAATAAAAAATAGTGCCAGACTAAAAGAAAACCTTCAGAAAATTCTAGGTCTTGATTGTTATCATAAGACATGGATCACAATATCGAAATCAAAAGATGAAGAAATTACATTGACTATGTTATTTTTCAGTAAAAAGGAATTTGCCTGCTTTGAACGAAAAATTGATAAGAAGTATATAGTAGAAAAGGAAAATGGATTTGGAACATTGGTTACTATGCAAATATAGGAGAGCAGCAATGAACAGAGAAAAATGTATTAACAGAAATATAACAATAGCAAGTGCAATAATAAGTGGTGTGAATATATTAACATTTTATAATGCATTTTATAAGTGTTTTAAATTCAAATACGTAGATGACTTTATATCATTATTATGTTTATTGTTTAGTTTAATGATTTTAATAAATGTAAAACAGCATATTAGAACAATAGAGTTTTGTATGTGGTATAGCATTTTATTTATTATTTTATTATGCAGAATAAATATATTGAATGGTTTTTTTGAGATTGATTTTTTGAAAAATATAGCGTCTATTATTATTATTATTATTATTATAAATTTGATAGTCTGGATTTATTTTTTGCATAAAGTAAACATAGAAAATAATCAAATAGATATTAACAATAGAAAAAGTGTTATTGAGTCTGAAAGGGATATACGTAATTATATATATAATCGAATCACTATGTTTTTTAATAGAGACAAATCAATTAAGTGTGATGATAATATAAAGAAATATTTGTGGATTACATTATCTGCGTCTTGGACAATACTTCTTTTTGGTGGGAAATTTATTATAGATATAATAAATATATTTACTGATGAATACAAATTTGGGATAAATTTTGTAATGGTTTATGTTATATTGAATCTTATATTTTTATTTTTTAATTTTGCGAGATTAAAAGTAATTAAATCTAATTTTGTTTATGAAATAGTTTGTGATGTGTCATTTGTTATAGGAATAAATATATTTGTTTTTACTCAAAGGGATACTGCTCGATTTCAAGTTCTAATACTATCCGCATATTTATGTTGTTTATATCTATTGAATATTCGTGATTTGTTAAGAAAAATTTAATTACCATGTGACATATGAAATGAACGAAGCTGTATACACGAAAACTCATGTTTTTTAGGATAGCTTAAAAAATAAGTTTGAGAAAATAATGGACTATAACTGGATTTTATAGAAAGGTATGAGGTATTATATGAAAACGATAAAAATACAGCACTTATTTGGTAGATTTTCTATATTTTTCTTGGTGTTAATTGTGGTAGTATTTGCTGAGGAATATTCAATTAATAGGTTGTGCTTGAATATAAATGGATTTCCATTTATTTTTATGAATGCATTTATGATTGTAGGAATAGCATATATTTATCAAAAAGCAACAAGAAAATTATTCATAAAGGAATTTGAGTATGAGATATATGAAGATTTCTTCTATATTGATGGGAATAAATATGAATATCAAGATGTAATAAAATGTGAAATTCATTATTTCGATTATTTTTTTATAAATGTATTGTGTTTACATATAGACATGAAAAACACTTCTAAAAGCCCCATTTTGTTATATTCAGAAGACTTGGATGAAGGAATAGACTGTAAAGACATTCAATGATTTGAGGGTCAAAAGGTATTCCAGCAAGGATACCGTATAACCATAAATTTGTACCTTGAAAACTTCACATAAATGAGGATTTTGTCAGCAATAAGTGGTATTATATA
>NZ_JBQKGQ010000038.1:0-3448 GCF_052118705.1 Agathobacter sp. LCP21S3_B2
TGTTTATGATTTCTTATCTTGTCCATCACCTGACCTCTTGATTGTCCAGCCATAGACCATTATACTGTCCTTATTAAGATAAAAGGAAAGGCTCCGGAGCCCTTCCCGCAAAAGATCGGCATCCGGAACCTTGGTAAACACCATGTATATTGTAACAGATTTTACAAGAAAAGGACAGCATATTTTTATCAGAGAGCAGTGAATTTCTTTGTCCCATATGTCAGAAAGGCAGTCTTATCTTCCGTGATTACTGCAGCCGTATCATAAGATACGAAGACGGAACACATGAATGGCTCAGAATTCCAAGGCATCAGTGCGGCAATGATAAGTGCCGCAGAATCCACCGGATGTTGCCTGACATACTTACGCCATTCAAGCACTATAATGAGGAAACCATATCGGGAGTTCTGGATGGCATTGTAACTCCTGAGGATGAGGATTCAGAAACATGTCCTTCGGAGGACACTATGATAAGATGGCATCACTGGTTTATTATCAATGAGTTTAACATAGAGGGTCATATGAAGTCGATAGGCTACAGACTGCTTGGTTTCAGCGAGGAACTGCTGGAAACAGGCATTTCACTGCTCAGTCACATGAGAAGTTCCATGCCGGCGTCCTGGCTTAAAACAGTCATGCGGTATATATACAATTCCGGAAATGCACTTGAGGCTTTCTACTGATTCCTGTTTTACCGACTTTGAATTAACTGTCCGGCATTCTGGCTGTATGATGTTTTCAGAAAGGAGACATACAGTCATGAATACAAGCAGAACTTTAATGAAAAAGCAGAACAGCGATGAGGCCGCGCTGAAAAAGTACACCATGATACTGCCGCTTCTGGATGAAAACCTGGATCCGGCTTCAGCGCATGAATTAAGGATATCAATTGCTGAGAAAAATGACATATCAGAGCGTACCGTGCGCAGATATGTAAGTACCTACAGGGAAAAAGGATTTGACGGACTCAAACCCGCAGAACGCACATACTATAGTAAAGATAACAAACCGGAAAACTATGATGAATTACTTGAGGATGCCATCCAGTTAAGGCGTGAGGTTCCGCGCAGATCCGTGGAACAGATAATCCTCATACTTGAATCGGAAGGAAAAGTCGCACCGGGAGTGCTGAAACGCTCTACGATGCAGAGGCATCTTTTTAATGCAGGGTTTGGTGCATCACACATGGATGTTTACAGTGATGCCAGAAAAAGCTCTTCAAAGCGTTTCTGCAAACCGCACAGGATGATGCTGATACAGGGAGATATCAAGTATGGTCCGAAACTTCCCATCGGGAAAAACGGGGCAATGGTGCAGACATATCTTTCATCTGCCATTGACGACCACTCGAGATTTATACTTGCTTCTGAGTTTTATGATAATCAGGAAGAACGCATAGTAGAGGATACCTTCAGAAAAGCCATCCTGAAGTACGGACGTTTTGACAAATGCTACTTTGATAATGGTTCACAGTACGTTGCAAAGCAGCTTAAACTCTCGCTTGCCAGGCTTTCGATACAGATCGCATTTGCACCTTTAAGAAGCGGAAAATCGAAGGGCAAAATAGAAAAATTTCATCAGGTAGTGGACGATTTCATTGCGGAAGCAAAGGCCAAAAAGATACGTACACTTGATGAACTGAATCATTACTGGAAAATTTTCCTTGAAGAATACTATCATAACAAAGCCCACGAAGGAATCAGGGAATACTACCGCAGCCTTAATGTATCTGTCCCTGATGAAGGAATTTCACCCCTGCAGGAATTCAACCGTGATACGCGGCAGCTTGTATACATGGATGCCGGTGTTGTAGGCGAGGCATTTATGTATCATGAATCAAGAAAGGTTGATAAAGGAGCTTGCATAAGCTTCCAGGGCAGAAGATATGAAACAAAACCAAAACTCATAGGAAAAACTGTAGAAATAGCATATGATCCTGCGGCACCTGAAATTATAACCATAAGCTCCGAAGGACTCGAATCGTTTCAGGCGAAGCCTCTTAAAATAGGTGAATACTGTGACCAGAGACAGTCTCTTCCTCCACAGATGAAAGCAGCCGAACCGGAGACATCACGTTTTCTTGATGCGCTTGAAAAGCAGCATGAAGAGACGAAAAAGCGCCGTGCAGATGCAATCTCATTCGGTGCATACAGGAGGGAGGTATAACGGATGTACGAGGATTTTTACCGTATGAAACATACACCTTTTTCAAGAAATGTACCTCCGGAGGATTTATATGAATCGGCAGCCATGGCTGACTGTCTCGGAAGGCTTTCATATGTTGCAGACAGACAGCTCTTTGCTGTAGTCACGGCAGATGCCGGCTGTGGAAAGTCAACGCTGATACGCAGGTTTTCAGCGAGTCTGCCGAAGGAAAAATATATCTTCCTTTACCTGTCGGATTCAAAGCTCACGCCAAGATGGTTTTATAAAGGACTTCTTGACCAGCTCGGACTTGAATCGAAATACTATCGTGGTGATGCCAAACGCCAGCTTCAGAAGGAAATAGAAATCATACGCGGCGTGCATGGACAGAAAGTGGTATGCGTGCTTGATGAAGCGCATCTGCTTGAAAAAGAAACAATAGAGGAATTCCGATTTCTTCTAAACTACAAATTTGATTCAGAAAGTCCTATGGCCCTGGTTCTGGTTGGGCAGTCAGAACTCTGGGAAGACAAGCTGAGACTCAAAAGGTATGATGCAGTAAGACAGAGAATAGACATAAACTGTGTTCTTCCCCACCTTGACAGGGCTGAAACAGAAAAATATATACAGTCTCATCTGAATTACGCAGGAGTAACAGACCGTGAACTGTTCAGCCGCAGGGCTGTTGATGAAATTTTCCGCATGTCATGCGGAATTCCAAGACTGATAAACCGTATCTGTGAAAAATCGCTTATGTATGGATGCCAGCAGAATCTGCAGGTGATAGATGATCAGGACGTTCTCTACGTCAGCGACCATGAGATGATAAGCGGAGGTGACCAGCTATGATACTTGACTATGAATATCCTGTTGTATATTTTAATGGTGATGATTACGAGGATTCAGATGTGATTAATAAAGCAGGACAGATTGAACTGCTTCAGATTTCACAAGAACCATACGAAGCCATTGTAAATGCTGAAGGATACAGCTTCCATATCCTGTTCGGTTCAAAAACAGGAGGAAACTTCCTGTGCATTCCGGGCTGGCGCATGGGATGTGAGCTGTCATACCTGAGTGATGTTTTCTGGAATCAGCGTTCAATCCTTGGGGATGATCAGCGATTTGGATATGAAAATGCAACTGCCGTTGCATATGCTTTAAAAAAACTTAAGGACGTTATTGAGTAAAATAAATCCGGGGCAGAAAGCCCCGGAAATGTAATCTTAATTGTGGCAATGAAATGAGCAGTTGCCGGACAAAAATGAGAGCTGAATTTGGACAAGATAAGGAATCACAAACA
>NZ_JBQKGQ010000039.1:0-2623 GCF_052118705.1 Agathobacter sp. LCP21S3_B2
TATAATACCACTTATTGCTGACAAAATCCTCATTTATGTGAAGTTTTCAAGGTACAAATTTATGGTTATACGGTATCCTTGCTGGAATACCTTTTGACCCTCAAATCATATTATAGTCCAAGATGAAGGAAGAAAATGCTGATAAACAGAGGATTTTCTTCTTGAACTAAAGATGAAGCTAAAGATGAAATTAGCTCAAGAGTGAAACAAATAAGTCGAAGAAATAATATTAGAAATGTGTGAATCAGGTGGCATCCAAGAGTATTCTGGAGTTAGTCTCAACGAAGTCTCATGAGATTTGAGACTTGGTGAGACTACATAATATGGCAGAAAAGCGATAAAATGGGCATTTGTGGTTGACTTGTATGAGTACAGTCTCAAGTCAGTCTCAGTTTTGATAAAGTTTGTTGAGACTAACATGAGACTGAGGAGGTTTAAAATCATGGACATAAGCAAAAAAGATTGGAAATTATTTCGAGAAAGATTATCAGACTGGCAGGAAAACTATATGAAAGGTCTTGTCAAAGAGTATGTGGATTTTCTGAATGATGATACAAAGCATGCATCAGAGAAATTCTGGGAACTGGAAAAGCGGATAAAGGAAGATAAGCATCATCCTGGAGTTATTATGGAGATGAGCAAGTCAGAGGCAATATGGGATATCGTTCGTCTTATAAGACTGAAGGTGATTACATATGATGATTTATCAGAATTCAGTGACGAATTGCAACAGGAAGTAAAAAGAATACTTGAGATAAGCAGGTGATACACGTGGAGATAGGTGCAACAAAATCAGTTCAAGAGCGATTAAAAACAACAAAGATTGATGAAATAAAGGGTGCTTCACTTGTGTTTTGCTGGGATACACATTTGACGAAAATAAAAGGAAGAAATGTCCTGTTTATTGTAAATGCCAGCAATTGATATACAATAGCAATGACAGATATTGAGCCAAGAAACTGGAATTACTATACAATGTATATCGGTCGTGTGATCCATGGCGTGATGCAGGAATTGTGCCTAAGAGAAATCCCGCAAAGGTGATTGATTTCAGCCAATACATAGAAAATAATCGTGGTACTACTGATTAGTACCACAAAACTTTTTGTTGCAGAAACAGCAGTTTGAGATTATAATTTCTATAGGTGAACTTGCAAACCAACAGACGATTATTCTTTGAATAGTCAAATGACCTGCAAGCCATCGGAACTACACACAATAATGACAAAAAATAGCTGGTACTGGATTGGTACTAAAAGTGTGTGAAACGAAAAATAATGTGTGGAAAAACCATTGTTTTCAAAACTATATGGTATAGAAAACTAACTAAAACGAATCAAAATCACATCAAACTTTGCGAGTTTGAATAAGGAGAATGTTCAGGGGCAAAGTCATTTATCCTGAAAAGGGCAAAGTGGACTATCCCCAAAAACAGAATATGAAGATGAATAAGGCCTTGTTTGGAACCATTTATGGGACTCCAAAAAGGTCTTTTTTCATCTTCATATTATAGGAGATAAACCTTGTAAATACAGGCATTAGAGAGTATTTAGTATCAAAGGTTATCTTCTTAATTCCCAGATTTATAAGAGTATATTCATTTTTGGGAAGCTGTTTTTGGGAGGATAATTTACTTTGCCTTTTTTGATGGAAAAAACGATAATCATGTTTGCCTCTGGACAGATAAGACCGTTGATTTAGTTTATACAAAATATATGAAGGCCTTGATTGATTATGAGGGAGTCCAGAGAATTGAGCAATTTATGTTCCACAAGGACGCATTCCGTGAGATTTTGTTGAATGCCATTGTTCATAAGGATTACAGTAGCTGCAATCCAATCCAGATTAGTGTTTACGAGGACAAGATATATATTTGGAATGATGGTGAGATGCCTCCAAATCTGGATTCTACTGACAAGTTGTTTATGAAGCATTCATCAAAGCCTTATAATCCGAAATTGGCTAATGTCTTTTTCAAAAGCGGTATGATTGAAGCTTGGGGAAGAGGATTCGAGAAGATTCGGGAAGCCTGTGCGTTGTATGATGGACCATTGCCGGAATACGAGATTAATGAGGCTGGAATTATGGTTCTGTGTAAGGCTTGTGATAAGTATTTGGGGATGTTGAGGAATGATGGTCAGCATCCTGACCATTATCCTAACCAAAATGGTCAGGATTTGAACAAGCAAATCATTGATTTTTGTAAAGAACCGAAATCGGTCCAAGAAATAATGGATGAATTTTATTTTGATAGCAGGACAAGTTTTAGAAGAAAGTATTTAACACCTATGCTGAAAAATGGTGTGTTAAAGATGACTATACCGGAAAAGCCATCAAGTAAAAATCAGAAATATTTTTCGTGAGAAAATAACCTAACCACATCTTAACCAATGTGGTTAGGTTATACCTGAATCCGTGAAGTTCCATTTTTATAAAAATAAGCCTATAAGTGTAGTTATATTTTATAGGCTGCACACTAATTACAATCAATCATATAGGTCAAAAGGGCACACCCCCTTTGAATTTCAATAACCAGTTTATAATGACTTATTGACTGCACAATTCACAGAAATCTGCAAATATATGCCGCCATACATTACTCTTCCCAAGTCCCATAATGAGT
>NZ_JBQKGQ010000040.1:0-2426 GCF_052118705.1 Agathobacter sp. LCP21S3_B2
GTCTGCCCTTTTTTAGGCTATCTTCTGGAAAGGTGAGGTATTGGGAGTGGTTGTAATGGCAACTACGGTAGATTTTGTGCACGCTTATACTGCCGTGAATAATTCAGGATAAATTTTATGTATTTTATAGAGAAATAAATAATTGAAAAATTGCTTAAGAAAGATTATATTTATAGAGGACTAACTAAAGAAAGGAAACAAAAGCAATGATTAAGATTGGTATTTTTGGATATGGAAATCTTGGTAAAGGTGTAGAGTGTGCTGTTGCCAAGAATAAAGATATGGAATTAGTTGCAGTATTTACAAGAAGAGATCCTGCAACAGTTACTGTTCGTACAGAGGGTGTTAAGGTTTATCACGAGGATGCTCTTAAGGATATGAAGGATGATATCGATGTATTAATTCTCTGTGGAGGGAGTGCAACAGATCTTCCTGAGCAGACACCAAAGTATGCTGCAATGTACAATGTTGTAGACAGCTTTGATACACATGCTCGTATTCCAGAGCATTTTGCAAATGTTGATGCAGCAGCAAAGGCAGCAGGAAAAACATGTGTAATCTCATGTGGATGGGATCCGGGAATGTTCTCACTTAACAGATTATATGCTAACTGTATTCTCCCAGACGGAAAGGACTATACATTCTGGGGCAAGGGTGTAAGCCAGGGACATTCAGATGCAGTTCGTCGTATAGATGGAGTTAAGGATTGCAGACAGTACACAATCCCGGTTGAAGAGGCAATGAACCTTGTAAGAGAAGGAAAGCAGCCAGAGCTTACAACACGCCAGAAGCATGTAAGAGAGTGCTTCGTAGTAGCTGAGGAAGGTGCTGACCTTGCAAGAATCGAGTCTGAGATTAAGAACATGCCTAACTACTTTGCAGATTACGATACAACAGTTAACTTCATCACAGAAGAAGAGATGGCAAGAGACCACAGTGGACTTCCACATGGTGGTAGCGTAATCCGTACAGGTGCTACAGGAATGAACAATGAGCATACTCATGTAGTTGAGTACAAGCTTACACTTGATTCAAATCCTGAGTTTACAGGCTCTGTAATTGCTGCATATGCAAGAGCAGTAGCCCGTCTTAATAAGGAAGGACAGACTGGATGTAAGACAGTATTTGATATTGCACCAGCTTATTTATCAGATTTAAGCGGTGAGGAGTTAAGAGCTCATCTTTTATAAAATAACAATTGATAATGAAAATGGCGATTGTATGTTTGGAGAATGTACAGTCGCCATTTTTTATCTTTAGTTTGAGAAGACCCTAGTGACGCCTTGTTTTATGAAAAGTATATAAATAAAAAGAAAAATGTTGAAAAGTAAAGTAATATGTTGCATGACATAAATTACGTATGCAGTTAAATAAAAAGTTGAGAAAAAATCCGAATAATTAATTATATTACAAGATTTGTGCAATATTAACAAATGTGTAATATATTTATTGTTTAAATATTAGATAATTGCTAAAATTGATTGATTCATTTACCCAATCATGGTACAATTGTACTAATAAATAGTTTTTACTATCTAAAATTGGGAAAGGGGTATTATTAATATGAAGAAAGGTTTTTGCAAAGTATTAAAGCGGGTATCTGCATTTGTAATTGCTATATGTTTGATGCTTACACTTATGCCACTTGATACTCTTGAAGTCAAAGCAGCTTCGAGTGAGTATGTTTTCAGAGTGGGGTATCAGACATTTGAGAATATGCAGGAGGGTATTACGTTTAAACAGCTTAGTGATGTTACCATGAGTGCCGCTATATATGATGTGACTAATAGTAATTCACCTGCATTGATTAAGAATGTTGGTTCTATTACTGATGGTAAACTGATAGTCAGTGAGGCAAGTATTAGTCCATATAAATTGGGGCTTAATGATGATGGAAAAATATACAGCTTAAAGTTTATTGCAGATATTCCTGCAAGTTCACCATACGCATTTATCTGGCCAGGAAATAATGACAAGCATTTTGAAAATAATTTCTATGAATTCAATGACAATTTCAGTGACCAGACAATATTTGTTGCTCCTACAGATGGTGTAGTGCTTAATTTTGCCAAGAATGGTCAACTTGTCAATGTTAATGCCATTCCGGAGATTAAAGTGACAGCAACAATTGGTGGACAAGCATTAGTTATTAATAATGGTAAAATTCCATATAGTGTTATTAAAACTATATCTGATCAGAATCCTCTTGTTGTGTCTTATGATGCTTCAAATAGTAAGTATTCGTTTCCTGAGGGACCAAATGGTTCAACTAAGTCTTCTTCAGAAACTTTAACCTGGCCAGGTTTTGGGAAAAATTTGGGTCAATCATTTTTCTTATGGGTTTAGCCCCAAATGTTTTAGGTTATCGTCATCCTGCCGCCATCCTTGACAGGTCAAAAAATAAATGCTGTGGGTTAATCACCGAC
>NZ_JBQKGQ010000041.1:0-1850 GCF_052118705.1 Agathobacter sp. LCP21S3_B2
TCATATGTACCCAATAATGGATTACGCCAAGCGGCGTTGTATATGTTTTTTCATTCATTGATATTCTCCTTTCGATAACCCGGCTCCTCATCATTTGAGCCATATCTTTGGCCAAACTGTACCATTACTATAAAAAATAAAAAACAAAAGAAACTCCTTTTTATCGAAGTCACCATTTGTAATCATAATTTCCTGCACTACACCACTTAGTTTTATCATATAGCCTGTTTCGCCATATCCATTTTTCCTATAAAATGCTTTGCGCCTTTTTCTTACTTCTATATCTGGTGCACTATCATCGCATGGCTCAATGGAAACCATGATCTTCTTATCAGGATATCTATTTTTTATCTCTTTCAATATAGCACTGCCATAACCTTTAGTGCGAAGGCTCTCATCCACTGCCAGAAACATAATAAATATCATTTTACGATTAACGGCAAAATAGATAAATCCACATGGGATATCTCCATCATAAAAACTTAAGAATTGTGTATTCCATAACTTGGACATCAAAACCATCATGAAAAACGGCATTCTCTCGTTTTTAGGAAACGCATCGAAATAGATGCGTTTTATGTTCCTGCTTCTTAACTTTACTTTCGTAATATCAAGCTGCATAAATCATCCCTCCAAAATAAACAATAGATTGCACGTTAATTACTTTCATCTTTCTTTACTTTTTCTTTTTTTCCAGACGTTCCCTGCAATTAGCGCAATACCGGCCGCTGTCAGCCAGACATATACCTCGACGAGAATCAGGGATATTCCGCTTTTCGCCGCCAGCACCGCCACGCCGTCCAAAACAGCATGCAAAAAGATTGCCAGAATATAAAGTCTGCCTTTGATTGTCTTGCCCACAGCGGCATGCCAGACAATCACAGATAAGCCAATCTGCGCGGTAATTGCGGCAAGGCGCTCTATAGGACTTAGAATAAAATGCCAGGATGGTGTCTGAATCAGAGTGTCAAACGCTGTCTGCAGTGTGCTTCTGGCAGACTCATCCAAAGGCTCAAGAAGCGTCTGTGCCTGTCCCCAATTAATCATAACCGAATATACAAGGTTATTGAGCATTCCAATTGTCAGAACCATAAACATTTCAAATCCACCATGTCCTGCGCCATACATCAGCGCATTATAGGTGTTGCAATGTTCCTTCTTCAGTACATAGCGCATTGTAAGCAAACGCCCTGTCTCTTCAAACAATCCTGCCATCAGTGATGCATAAAGCGCATACAGCCAGATATTACCCTGTATCACCGCACCGACCGCAGACCCTAATACTACGCTGTGGACAAGCTGCTCAAGCACCATTGCAAATAAAAGCATGGTTGCACAACCTACCAGAAAGCTTTTGATACATGCCTTGTATTTCTTTTTGAAAGATACCATAATTACAACAGGGATCAGAACACCCAAAATCATATTTACAATAATCATTACTATAGATAACTTAGATACCATATCATGCCTCCCAAAATAATAATAATTATCATGCGTAAAATGTCATATTTTTAAGATTATTTACTGAATCCGTGAAGTTCCATTTTTATAAAAAATAGCCTATGATTGTAGTTATATTTTATAGGCTGCACACTAATTACAATCAATCATATAGGTCAAAAGGGCACACCACCCCCTTTGAATTTCAATAACCAGTTTATAATGACTTATTGACTGCACAATTCACAGAAATCTGCAAATATATGCCTCCATACATTACTCTTCCCAAGTCCCACAATGAGTTGTCTGGCGTGGGATGTTATATGACATGCCATCATAATAAGATTGCTGATTACCGTATGCAGGCGGCGACGTTTTACATCTCGTTTCTGCCTTGGAGCACGACC
>NZ_JBQKGQ010000042.1:0-1532 GCF_052118705.1 Agathobacter sp. LCP21S3_B2
CCTAAAATCCCACTCAAATTATACACTGGTGAATCAAATCACCAGTTTGTATAATTCAACTATCTCTGACTGAAAACCAGTCAGTTGTGTAATTAACTTTTTACGTTTACCCTCGATGCTAACCTCTCGTATAGATTTCATTTCTTCTATTACTTCCTGAAGATTATGATTTTGAAACCAATTGTTTTCCCTCATAACCTCTTTGAGCTTTGTTATCAGAATCAGGGCTATAAACTGAATAAATATACGACCATCCATAGTCGACTGTGTATGTATGCGGAGCCGTTTCATATCAAGGTCGTTCTTTAAGTCGTCAAAGTTCTTTTCAACAGCATCTTTGCTACGGTATATTTCCAATGCCTTGACTTTATCTTTTATGTCATTTGTTGCAAGAACAAACCAACCGATTCGGTTCTTTTTATGATCAGAAATTGCTTCTTCATTATATTCGACCTTCAGCCCACGCACTGGTGTTTCCTTTAGGATAAAGTACTTTGCATAAAAGCTTTCATTTGCTTTGTTTCTATTACCAGAAACCAGTTCGTTATAACATACATAAAGTTTGTGGTCAAACTTTTTAGAATCAGTCTCTGCTTTGTAACTGTCAAAATATATGTGAACATATATCCGGTGATTATCCCATGACATCAGTTCGGTCACGGCATATAATTCATCATCCATTACCTGGCAGTAATTGTGATGGTTGCATATATCTTTGCGATGACGCTCTACAGCATCTTTTGCGAATGATGCCGTAAATGGTACACCTACCATATATTTCAAATGTCTGTCGTAAAAAGCATCAATGTTTTTTTCACTGTAAAAACCTTTGTCCATCACATAATGCAGTGATCCTGCTTTGATAAGTTCAAGATTTTCAAGGCTTTCCTGAAGAGTGCTGACATCCTTGATACTTCCCGATATGATTCTGTAATATATTGGCAGACGGCTTTTTTCCCCAGTAAGCATGAGTAGATTTATCTGCGGAAGTTCTTCTCCATCACGGTTATAGCCCCAACGGACGAACTCTATGAATTCGCTGTATGAAGAAATACTTGTTATATCCATGGCATAGTATTTGTCCTGTTTATTGACTTCAATCCATTTTTGAAAAAATTCCTGTTGCAGTGAAGGTGTAATGCGTGTGAGCAGCTCCGTTATTCTTTGAGAGGTCAAAGAACCATTGTATGGAGCACGGTTACGGGCAATCCACTCTGAGACATGACATAATGCACCACCTTCACTGACAAGATAATAAGCACTTGTCAGAATCTGCTGCCAATCGTCAGCGAACACATTCTGAAGTAATGGTTTTAGACAGGTTTCATCTGCCATTTTGTCAAGCAACAGGGAAACGCCTATATTTGTTACAATACAATGTTCTTTATTTTCTTGTAGCTTCACTTTATTTTTTGCAGCATCACCTTTCTTACGATTCGCTACTATAGCACCTGTATCCGGATCCAGGTGTCCAACGCTTACGCGTTTGTGCTTGCATGTTTTAGTTTCTTTATCCCAGTAGGTTGTATTCT
>NZ_JBQKGQ010000043.1:0-1409 GCF_052118705.1 Agathobacter sp. LCP21S3_B2
ACCGGTACAAGCGAGGTAGGTGTACGATAGGCAAATCCGTCGTATAATCCGAAGACGTGATGTGGAGCGAAATAAAGTAGTGAAGCGTGTGAGCCATGTGCCGAGAAAAGCTGCTATTGTGTAATGCGTGCCCGTACCGTAAACCGACACAGGTGGATGAGGAGAGAATCCTAAGGCCGGCGGAAGAAGCATTGTTAAGGAATTCGGCAAAATGACCCCGTAACTTCGGGAGAAGGGGTGCCTGCGAGAGCAGGCCGCAGAGAATAGGCTCAAGCAACTGTTTAGCAAAAACACAGGTCTATGCGAAACCGAAAGGTGAAGTATATGGGCTGACGCCTGCCCGGTGCTGGAAGGTTAAGAGGAGAGGTTAGCTTCGGCGAAGCTTTGAATTTAAGCCCCAGTAAACGGCGGCCGTAACTATAACGGTCCTAAGGTAGCGAAATTCCTTGTCGGGTAAGTTCCGACCCGCACGAAAGGCGTAATGATTTGAGCACTGTCTCGACAATGCATCCGGTGAAATTGAAGTACCAGTGAAGATGCTGGTTACCCGCGCCAGGACGGAAAGACCCCATGGAGCTTTACTCCAGTTTGATACTGGGATTCGGTACTGCATGTACAGGATAGGTGGGAGACGAAGAAGGATGGACGCCAGTCTGTCCGGAGTCGCTGTTGGGATACCACCCCTGTAGTACTGGGTTTCTAACCAGTTGCCATGAACTGGCAATGGGACAATGTCAGGCGGGGAGTTTGACTGGGGCGGTCGCCTCCGAAAGGGTATCGGAGGCGCTCAAAGGTTCCCTCAGAATGGTTGGAAACCATTTGAAGAGTGCAAAGGCAGAAGGGAGCTTGACTGCGACACCGACGGGTGGAGCAGGTACGAAAGTAGGACTTAGTGATCCGGTGGTATAAAGTGGGATTGCCATCGCTCAACGGATAAAAGCTACCCTGGGGATAACAGGCTTATCACTCCCAAGAGTTCACATCGACGGAGTGGTTTGGCACCTCGATGTCGGCTCATCGCATCCTGGGGCTGTAGCAGGTCCCAAGGGTTGGGCTGTTCGCCCATTAAAGCGGTACGCGAGCTGGGTTCAGAACGTCGTGAGACAGTTCGGTCCCTATCCGGCGCGGGCGGAGGATATTTGAGAGGAGCTGTCCTTAGTACGAGAGGACCGGGATGGACGGACCACTGGTGTATCTGTTGTCGACCAACGGCATGGCAGAGTAGCCAAGTCTGGAAGGGATAAACGCTGAAGGCATCTAAGCGTGAAGCCCCCCTCAAGATGAGATATCCCTCCTATAAGGAGTAAGACCCCTTGAAGACTACAAGGTAGATAGGGCAGAGGTGGAAGCATGGCAACATGTGGAGCTGACTGTTACTAATAGGTCGAGGGCTTAATCTGGTTAATAAC
>NZ_JBQKGQ010000044.1:0-1190 GCF_052118705.1 Agathobacter sp. LCP21S3_B2
ATAAGTGGTATTATATAAGCAGAAGAAAGCGAGGAAACCACTTATGTCTTTTAAATCAAATGATAGTCAGCAGATTACATTAAATGATGCTTTATTCGGTCTTACAGACCGTGAAAAACGCATGCTTGAAAAATCATGGGCTAAACCATTCGCAGAGAAAATATTTCCTAAGATTGATGAAAGCCGTTTTGTATGTCTGTACAGCGATAAAGCATCACGTCCAAACACACCTGTCAATGTATGTGTTGGAGCTCTTATTCTCAAAGAACTTTTAAACCTGACTGATGACGAAATGGTCGAGTCGCTTGCTTTTGATGTCCGGTTTCAGTATGCACTTCATACAACAAGTTTTGAAGAGCAGCCGCTTTCCGATAAAACGCTGAGTCGCTTTCGTAAACGCTGTTATACTTACGAACTTGCCACTGGCACAGATCTTATCTATGAAACCATTACCGGGCTTTCTGGTGAAATGGCAAAAATCATGAAAATAAATGGACAGATCCAGCGTATGGATTCTCTAATGGTTGCTTCCAATATCAAGCGTTTGAGCCGTATGGAACTGTTATATACCTGTGTCTCAGATCTTGTTGTGTATCTTCACAAACATAATGAAGATGACAAGCTGGAGGGATTGGAGCATTACTATAATCCTGATGATTATAATAAAGTCATTTACCGGCAGCGGAAGGAGGACTATGACCAGAGAATCCTGACAATCCTGTCAGATGCTGACAGCCTGATTAAGAAATGTAACGGCAGCTATGACGATGTACCGGAATATCAGCTTCTTGTCCGAGCATTTTCAGAGCAGGTGATCAGAGAAGATGATAAGCTGCGCCTGAAAACAAAAAAAGATGGAGGCATGAATTCTTCCATACTTCAAAATCCTGCTGACCCGGAAGCAACTTACCGTGAAAAAGCTGGAAAACAGTATCGTGGCTATGCTGCAAATGTAACAGAGTCTGTAGGTGAAGATAAGTCAATCATAACGGATTATCAGTTTGATTCAAATACGCACAGTGACAGCGATTTTCTCAAAGAACATCTCGAATCTGTTGAGCGGACACCCGAGCGTAATACTCTGGTTACAGATGGTGCTTACAGCAGTGAAGCCAACCGTCAGCTTGCTGATGATAAGAACATTGATCTTGTTACAACAGATCTTCTTGGAAGAGATGCCAGAGATATCT
>NZ_JBQKGQ010000045.1:0-1167 GCF_052118705.1 Agathobacter sp. LCP21S3_B2
GCTACTTAGATGTTTCAGTTCACCGGGTTCCCCTCCATACGTTATGGATTGGCGTATGGATGATACGAGTTCTTCGTACCGGGTTTCCCCATTCAGACATCTGCGGATCAACGATTATTTGCATCTCCCCGCAGCTTTTCGCAGCTTATCACGTCTTTCTTCGGCTCTTAGTGCCAAGGCATCCACCCTGCGCTCTTCTTTGCTTAATCTCTTCGATGCATAGCGTTGCATCATTAATAACTTAAAGAACTTTGTTGTTGTTCACAACTTGGTTTTGTTTCTCGGATGTCTTGATTGTTAGATATTCTTAAGAATAGAATATTTATTCATCAAATCATTTGTATGAAGTTTTCAAGGTACACTGCTGTGATTACCAGTTTTAGTTCTCACAGACTTTTGACTGTTTTATCAGTCATTAGAAATCTTAATCTCTTAAAATCTCTAATCACTGGTAAAACCAATTTTTTATAAATCCGGCAGCCACCTACCTTCCCATACCGTTACCAGTATAGTATTATCGGCCGCTTCAGTCTTAACCATCGTGTTCGGGATGTGGACGGGTGTTTCCCAAAAGCGCATCGCCACCGGAAGCATTGAGTTTGATAACTCAACAGTGAAAAACTCTCTACTCGATTTCCTTAGAAAGGAGGTGATCCAGCCGCACCTTCCGATACGGCTACCTTGTTACGACTTCACCCCAGTTATCGAGCCTGCCTTCGACAGCTCCTTCCTTTCGGTTAGGTCACTGGCTTCGGGCATTCCCAACTCCCATGGTGTGACGGGCGGTGTGTACAAGACCCGGGAACGTATTCACCGCAGCATTCTGATCTGCGATTACTAGCGATTCCAGCTTCGTGTAGTCGGGTTGCAGACTACAGTCCGAACTGAGACGTTATTTTTGAGATTTGCTCGGCTTCACAGCTTTGCTTCCCTTTGTTTACGCCATTGTAGCACGTGTGTAGCCCAAGTCATAAGGGGCATGATGATTTGACGTCATCCCCGCCTTCCTCCAGGTTATCCCTGGCAGTCTCTCTAGAGTGCCCGGCCGAACCGCTGGCTACTAAAGATAAGGGTTGCGCTCGTTGCGGGACTTAACCCAACATCTCACGACACGAGCTGACGACAACCATGCACCACCTGTCACTCCTGCTCCGAAGAGAAGGTACG
>NZ_JBQKGQ010000046.1:0-1146 GCF_052118705.1 Agathobacter sp. LCP21S3_B2
TATTACTTCGGCTGTTAAATATCACAATATTTAACAGCCATATATTTCAATATATTTCAGCTTGCTATGCTTAAACAAACAAGTTACCTGTTCCTTATTCTCCTGTAGTCCATGCATAAAATTTTCTGTTTTCTTTCGTATCTGTTCCTTTGTGTGTGGAATTATTCCACTATGAACATTCTGCTTTAAATTATGGTTAAGATATTCATCAGGATTGATTTCCGGGGAATATGGTGAAGTAAAGAATAATTCTATTTCATTCTTATGATTCTCTAGCCATTCCTTAACAATTTTTCCATGATGTACCTTAAGATTGTCCACGATAAAAAGTACTTTTCGATCGGCATCTTTTATAAGACGATCCATGAAATTAATAAAAAGCTGCTGTGTCATATTTTCTTCGTAACACATAAAGCGACAGGTTCCATGGTTAGTAATTGCTGAAATCATGTTTATTTTTTCGATTTTATTGAACGATGCTATCTCTGGAGTCTTGCCTTTTGGGGAATAGCCTTTTACATGATAAGCCTGATTATTGATACCCGTTTCATCACCCCAATATATTTCAGCATCCTCTTTCTTTGCCTGTTCTACAATTGCCGGATATGTTTCATGCATAAATTTGTTGAGTTTGACATTGTCTTGAAAATATGCCTTTTTTGTCGGGCGTTGACACGTCATGCCCCAACGCTTAAGGTATTCACTCATATTGCGAAGGGTAATGGTAATTCCATACTTGTCTTTGATAAGCTGACAAACAGCAGCACGAGTCCAAAGCATAAAACTCAGCTTCAACTGATTTGGGCATTTATCAATAATGATGCGTTGAATCTCTTTTTCCTGTTCTGGAGTAAGCTGACGCTTTTCGCCAAATTTACGACCGCGTTTTTTCTCCTTGATATATGATGTACCCTTTCTTTTATACATACTTGAAATACGATCAACGGCATATTTTGAAATTCCTACGGTTTCGGCAATCTCTGTATGTTTTTTACCCTTTTTAAGCATGGAAACAACCTGCTTTTTGATTATTTCTCGAGTTTCTGAATTTACTGATGTAAGATTTATTTTTTCCATACGTCCATTATATCAGAAACAATCACAAATTCATACTATAAGTTGTGTTATTTAATAGCCAAAGTAATA
>NZ_JBQKGQ010000047.1:0-1111 GCF_052118705.1 Agathobacter sp. LCP21S3_B2
TAAATCCGGGGCAGAAAGCCCCGGAAATGTAATCTTAATTGTGGCAATGAAATGAGCAGTTGCCGGACAAAAATGAGAGCTGAATTTGGACAAGATAAGGAATCACAAACAATAAAAAAGAAAACGTTAATAATTATTGGAAATTTTATTTTTTTGTAGTTGCGGTTATAGCTTTATATGAAGTTGCATACGGAAAAGAAAATATTACTATATCTATTGAATATTCCAGCATAGAAGGCATAGGTAGTACTTATAATGAATATTTTGCTCAGATGTTTTATGCGGAAAAAGAAAATGAAATGTCGGAGAAAATAGTGTTATAGCAAAATATGGTGAAAATGAGATATCATTTGATCTTGATTTGTCAATATTGGAATATAAAAAATATTTATTAAGATTTGATCCGCTAAATGAAAAAGTAAATATAAGAATTAAAAGTGTGGTTGTAAAAGACCATTACAGAACTTTGATGGATATTTCGGGTGAACGCGATGGAAAAGTACAGCAGCTAAAGGTTTATTCTAATTGTGATAGTGTTGAAATGTTTGTTAATGGTAAGTCTATTGGCAATGGAAGAAAACAGCAAAGTGGAGTATTTGTATGGGATGATGTGTTGCTGTCAGATACTAATAGCATTAAGGCGGTAGGAACAGCTAACGGAAAGAAATATTCTGATTCGGTTGATGAAATAACTGCAAACAATAGAGCATTGGCAGTCTCATATAAGAGTCATGTACAAAATATTGGTTGGCAGAGTAATGTAAAGGATGGTAAAGTCTCTGGTACTACAGGAGAGAAGAAGCAAATAGAAGCTTTACAGATAAAATTACTGCAGGATCAGTATTCTGGTTCAATAGAATATCGTACACATGTCCAGAACATTGGATGGCAGGAATGGGTAAAAGATGGCGCTACAGCTGGTACGACAGGACGAAAACTTAGGGTTGAAGCACTTCAAATTGGCCTGACAGGTGAGTGGGCTGAACATTATGATATATATCCTAAAATCCCACTCAAATTATACACTGGTGAATCAAATCACCAGTTTGTATAATTCAACTATCTCTGACTGAAAACCAGTCAGTTGTGTAATTAACTTTTTACGTTTACC
>NZ_JBQKGQ010000048.1:0-1093 GCF_052118705.1 Agathobacter sp. LCP21S3_B2
GCTTCGGTGTCGTGTTTCAGCCCCGGACATTTTCGGCGCAGGAACTCTCGACTAGTGAGCTGTTACGCACTCTTTGAATGTATGGCTGCTTCTGAGCCAACATCCTAGTTGTCTTCGAATTCCCACATCCTTTTCCACTTAACACGCACTTTGGGACCTTAGCCGGTGGTCTGGGCTCTTTCCCTTTTGACTGCCCAACTTATCTCGTGCAGTCTGACTCCCGATCATCATCTACATGGCATTCGGAGTTTGATATTCTTTGGTAAGCTTTGACGCCCCCGCGGAAATTCAGTGCTCTACCTCCATAAGACTAAATCGAGGCTAGCCCTAAAGCTATTTCGAGGAGAACCAGCTATCTCCGGGTTCGATTGGAATTTCTCCCCTATCCACACCTCATGCCCACCCTTTTCAACGGATGTGGCTTCGGTCCTCCATTGTCTTTTACGACAACTTCAACCTGGACATGGATAGATCACCCGGTTTCGGGTCTGCGTATACTGACTTTACGCCCTGTTAAGACTTGGTATCCCTTCGGCTCCGCACCTTAAGTGCTTAACCTTGCCAGTATCCGCAACTCGCCGGACCGTTCTACAAAAAGTACGCGGTTGTTCATTTAAAGAACTTCCACAGCTTGTAAACACAGGGTTTCAGGTTCTCTTTCACTCCCCTCCCGGGGTCCTTTTCACCTTTCCTTCACAGTACTATGCGCTATCGGTCACTAAGTAGTATTTAGGCTTACGGGGTGGTCCCCGCTCTTTCCATCAAGGTTTCTCGTGTCTCGATGTACTCTGGATTCCGCTCAGTCAGCTCTCCTTTCGCTTACGGGGCTTTCACCCTCTCCGGCAGGCTTTCCCAAACCTTTCTGCTAGAATCACTGAATCTTAAATGCGGTCCGAACCCCGGAGTGCACGCACTCCGGTTTGGCCTCTTTCGCTTTCGCTCGCCGCTACTAACAAAATCGATGTTTCTTTCTCTTCCTCCGGCTACTTAGATGTTTCAGTTCACCGGGTTCCCCTCCATACGTTATGGATTGGCGTATGGATGATACGAGTTCTTCGTACCGGGTTTCCCCATTCAGACATCTGCGGATCAA
>NZ_JBQKGQ010000049.1:0-920 GCF_052118705.1 Agathobacter sp. LCP21S3_B2
AGTCTGCCCTTTTTTAGGCTATCTTCTGGAAAGGTGAGGTATTGGGAGTGGTTGTAATGGCAACTACGGTAGATTTTGTGCACGCTTATACTGCCGTGAATAATTCAGGTTTAATTTTATCATTATCCCGTACCATCGCTCCATCTACATGAAATACAGCAATATAATTGCTTAAATCATTGTGCAACAAATATTTCTTTCTATTCTCAGATATTGATATGTTTTTTCTATCATCAAACGATATCAGGCAGTCTCTGTTACACGAACTCGACATAACTGGATTTTTATTAATTAATTCTCTAAAACAAACTTTTCTATTACATTCCATTACGCTCCTCCAACTGAAGTAACAAGTCCAGCGAATTATTAATGTCCTCAGAAATACTATCAATCCTATCCGCTTTAATCATATAGTTATCCCTATCCATGATATCAACAGCAATATGATTGCTCAACAAATAGGATGAAACAGCATTTGCTTTAATTCTATAATCACGATCTATTATAGAGCTATTTCCACTAGCAGCCCCTTCTACATGCGATGAATACATTAAAAGATTTGCGGATGACAGCATATATGGGCTATGCGTAGTAATAACTACCTGACTTGAAGTAGCATTAATCATTAATATAATCAACTCTAACATCTCTTTCTGAGCTGTAGGGAACAAATGTGCCTCTGGTTCTTCAATCACCATATAAACTCTTTGATTATTTAATATAATAGAAAAAATCAGTAAAACAATCCAAAGAGCCTCCTGCTGTCCTGAAGACGCCTGTATCAGCTTAACAAATTTATCCTTAGAATAATATGATTTGAGGGTCAAAACCACCTCGTAAAAAACGGTTTGTACCTTGAAAATTTCACATAAACGATTTTAAATTAAAAAATGGGATTTTATACGTGCTATTCCGTGTAT
>NZ_JBQKGQ010000050.1:0-826 GCF_052118705.1 Agathobacter sp. LCP21S3_B2
GCAAAGAAGCAGACATTTTTATGAAGGCTCTTCTGGATGAATTCATCAGCGATTTTCCGGATATGCCACTTTTCCTTCGTGGTGACAGTGGTTTTGCATCACCGGATCTGTATGAAGTTCTTGAAGATAAACACTGCAAATATGCCATCCGGCTGAAAGAGAATGCAAAACTGTGCGAATTAGCCGAAGATGAAAATCAGGCATTGTACCGTGCAACAAAATTCAACCAGGTGGATTATGCCGTCGAGTATGGTGAATTCATGTATCAGGCGGGCTCATGGAGCCATCCACGCAGAGTGGTTTTCAAAATCGAAAAGCCGTATGGGCAGATGATCCATCTGTATACCTTTATTGTCACAACGCTGGAAATGAAACCATATCAGGTGATCCAATTCTATTGCGGAAGAGGCAAAATGGAAAATTTCATCAAAGAAGGCAAAAGAGGTTTTGACTTTGCATCCGTAAGCAGTTCCTCTAAACTGGTAAATGCGAACCGTCTTCTTCTTCATGCATTAGCCTATAATTTATTCAATTGGTTTAGGCGACTGGCTCTTGCTGTCAGCATGAGAAAACAGCGTATAGATACCATTCGTTTAAAATTGCTGAAAATTGCCGCAAGAGTGGCAAAATCAGCACGATATAAATATTTCAAACTGTGTAGCAGTTGTCCCTACAAGAGAGAATTCTACGAGACACTGGAAAATATCCGCAATCTGCAACCACAGTTGGAATAACAACGGTTAGGGAACCTTGACAACCACAATCAACCTTTAAACGCAACACAGGAGAAGTCTGCCCTTTTTTAGGCTATCTTCTGGAAAGGTGA
>NZ_JBQKGQ010000051.1:0-823 GCF_052118705.1 Agathobacter sp. LCP21S3_B2
TTGCGGGAAGGGCTCCGGAGCCTTTCCTTTTATCTTAATAAGGACAGTATAATGGTCTATGGCTGGACAATCAAGAGGTCAGGTGATGGACAAGATAAGAAATCATAAACAACATTTCAACATTATTCATTTAACTTGTAGTATAATTATATTTTCATAATCCGTCATTGTCAATCATAATCCGTCATTTATATTCACAAATAATCACACTAAAAATTGTTGGAAATATATAAAGCAAGTTTTAAAATTGTGCACTATATGCAAATGCAACATTCATTTTTGTGCAGAATATACCATATATATCATTAATACTTGCCTAATTACTATTTTTAGTATCTTTTCTATTACTAATTTTTATTTTGCATCAATCTAACTTTGACTGATTTTGACTGTTTTTTCAAAAAAATATAAGAGTTGTCAAAATAGAGAAATATAATTCTGTTTATCAGGCTTATATTTCTCTTTATTAATTTAGTGTAGCATCCTGAAAAATAATGTAGAAAATTTAAAAATAATGAAATCTGTACAACATATATTACGAATATTACATAAAATCCACAATATATTTTATTTGCAAATTATATAAAAGAAAGACCACATCATAAACTGATGTAGTCCTTTTAAGAGAGGTGACAGCCGGATTTGAACCGGCGATGACGGTGTTGCAGACCGGGGCCTTACCACTTGGCTATGTCACCATATATTATACTAAAAAACTCCCCGAGTAGGGCTCGAACCTACAACAACTCGGTTAACAGCCGAGTGCTCTACCATTGAGCTATCGAGGATTATTAAGGTTTGTACCTTCAAAACTTCATACAAA
>NZ_JBQKGQ010000052.1:0-755 GCF_052118705.1 Agathobacter sp. LCP21S3_B2
GCAATACATGGTACCATCACGAAGCTCAGCTTTTAGAAGATCACCTGTCAGTCCATCGTAACACAGCAGGGGATGATAACCATGTGCCTGATAATGATAGTTAAATCCTTCACCTTCCTGAGTTCCATAGGTATCAAGAAGAGTGGAGTCAATGTCAAAAAGCATGAATTCCGGTTTCTTTATGGAATATATGACTTTACGGAGCTCACGGGTAATCTGGTTCAGTTGGCAGAGTGTATCTTCATCCATACGGTTAAAAAAGCGTGACAGGGTAGGTTGGGATGCCAGAGCATCTTTATCTAAAATAGTCGTCATGACAGGTTCGTTTGTCAGTTCATCTGCACAGTCATCCTCAAAGTAGGCACTGATAATCTGATAGATTACCTGCATCAGATTCGCATCATCCTTATGGATGCGGAACCATGCGGTATCATTGGTTTTGAACATACGATTGATGAGTTTAACAGCTCCAATCTTAAACAGGAACTCCTTAAACAGGAGAAGTCCTGCATCGGAGGATAAATCGCCTCCATCGAAATTAATTTTAATTTTGGTATTGCTTTCCAAGCTTACGGTGTTTAAAATATCCATAGAGAGACCCTTTCTTTGGTTTTTATTTGGATTAGTCACCTAAATTTTACCATAGATAGTGGTCTTTTTCTATTCACTAAATAGGTGAAAAGCAATATTCAATTAAAATACAGTAACTGCGCGGAATTCAGCTGCTGATGCTGTTATTCCGTGAATAATTCAGG
>NZ_JBQKGQ010000053.1:0-657 GCF_052118705.1 Agathobacter sp. LCP21S3_B2
CTCTGGTTACAGATGGTGCTTACAGCAGTGAAGCCAACCGTCAGCTTGCTGATGATAAGAACATTGATCTTGTTACAACAGATCTTCTTGGAAGAGATGCCAGAGATATCTATGCAGACTTTCAGTTTTCAGAGGATGGAACCAAAATCCTGCTGTGTCCCGCCGGAAATCAGCCTAAAAGTTCATCCATTGTAAAAAGTACTGGAAAAGTAAGAGCTTCTTTTCCTAAAAATAAGTGTGAGAACTGTCCATACAAAGACCAGTGCAGGCCTAAGACATCTAATAAAACAAGTGTCGTTTATCTATCAAAAGCATCACACGAAAAAGCAAAGGCCCAGCGTTTTACCGGAACATGGCAGTTTAAATTTTTGTCGAGGGTAAGGAATGGTGTTGAAACAATACCATCAATACTTCGCCGGAAATATAATATTGACACCATGCCGGTCAGAGGCAGAATCCGAATGAAGCATCTCTTTGGATTTAAAATCGGGGCATTAAATTTCCGTAAGCTGCTCAAATATTTAGGCAGCCTGGAAAAGTGCGCCTTAAATCCGGAAATTGCCTAGAGTATTAGCTGGAAATAGGCACTTGATACACGGAATAGCACGTATAAAATCCCATTTTTTAATTTAAAATCGTTTATGTGAAATTTTCAAG
>NZ_JBQKGQ010000054.1:0-581 GCF_052118705.1 Agathobacter sp. LCP21S3_B2
GAAGCATTTCTTGAAAAATGTCCTCATCTTAAGATTGTATTTGACCATTTTCATATCATCAAAAATTTCAATGAAAAGGTTGTTGCTCCTGTCAGAATTGCTGAGCAAAAAAGACTGATGGAAGCCGGAGATACTGAGGCGGCAGAATCATTAAAGCACACCAAATATATTCTTACCTCGAAGCGTACCACGCTTCAAAGAAAAGACCAGGAAGCACGCGAAGGCAGGATTATCTCAAAAGGCAGCACTCTGTTTAAGGAAGAACAACGTGTGCGCAAAGAAGGCTACGAAGCCAAATACGATGCACTGCTTGAGGAGAATAAACTTCTCTTCACAATTGATCTGATCAAGGAGAAACTTGACAACGCATACAAGCTGACAGACCCGGTAAAAATGGGAACAGCCATAGCTGATATCGTATGGGATTGTATGCATACCGGTAACGAACATTTTGAATGGTTCGGAAGACTTCTCATGAACCATCATGATGGAATCATTACATATGCAGTGTATCATATCTCAACAGGTAAGATGGAAGGCATCAACAATAAAATCAAGACGATTCGCCGGCAGGGGTATGG
>NZ_JBQKGQ010000055.1:0-572 GCF_052118705.1 Agathobacter sp. LCP21S3_B2
AAAATTCAACAGTACCCTTTTGACAATGCTGTTTTCCTTCGCGAAGTTCAAAATTAATTGCATATCCTTCTGTTCCGATATAAGCCATCATAGGCGCATATCCATCAAAACCTTTATAAGTTCTTGATACTCCTTCTTTCTTGGATTTTGAATTATCCATTGGCGTAACATCAATGTCAACCGGTACATATCCATTTTCAAGAGCAGTCGGTTTAATGTCATTTGCAAGAAGCAACGCAATATTTTCTTCAAGAATTGTCTGACGAAGGCTGTCTCCAATGTCATCCATTCGCTGTCTAAGTGTTTCTTCGGAGGGAATGTTTCTGGTAATACCTAATGCTGCTTTGTAAAACTCCTTATCGTCATCCATCTCATGTACAGCCTCAAAATAAGGCTTTCCCATGCATAGCATACCAAGGTAGGTAAGGAGAATGTCACCATTTTTAATCTGATGCTGGGATCGGTTTTTTGTAACATCCATTCTGTTAAGTTTTTTGACAAAATCGCTCTTACCCAACAAGGCACCGACAACAGATAAACCACCTGCCGGAATAATTCTTTCATTGGTAAAT
>NZ_JBQKGQ010000056.1:0-516 GCF_052118705.1 Agathobacter sp. LCP21S3_B2
GCTTTTCTCGGCACATGGCTCACACGCTTCACTACTTTATTTCGCTCCACATCACGTCTTCGGATTATACGACGGATTTGCCTATCGTACACCTACCTCGCTTGTACCGGTCTTTCCATTCCCGGCCCGTGCTTTCCACATGCGTCCCTACAGTTCTGATAATACGTGGTACAGGAATCTAAACCTGTTATCCATCGCTTACGTCTTGCGACCTGTGCTTAGGCCCCGACTTACCCAGAGCAGATCAGCTTTACTCTGGAAACCTTAGATATTCGGCCGAAAGGATTCCCACCTTTCTCTCGCTACTCATTCCGGCATTCTCTCTTCTTATCCCTCCACTGCTCCTTTCGGTACAGCTTCGTCGGTTTTAAGAATGCTCCTCTACCACTCCTTGCGGAGTCCACAGCTTCGGTGTCGTGTTTCAGCCCCGGACATTTTCGGCGCAGGAACTCTCGACTAGTGAGCTGTTACGCACTCTTTGAATGTATGGCTGCTTCTGAGCCAACATCCTAGTTG
>NZ_JBQKGQ010000057.1:0-446 GCF_052118705.1 Agathobacter sp. LCP21S3_B2
CGATGCGTTTTTGGGAAACACCCGTTCTCATCCCGAACACGATGGTTAAGACTTAAACGGCCGATGATACTATACTGGTAACGGTATGGGAAAGTAGGTGGCTGCCAAATTTATGGGCTTGTAGCTCAGCCGGTTAGAGCGCACGCCTGATAAGCGTGAGGTCGGAAGTTCGAGTCTTCTCAAGCCCACTAGCCGAATGGCTTTGGATAATTAAATAAGTTACCCAAATGGGGGCGTAGCTCAGTTGGGAGAGCACCTGCCTTGCAAGCAGGGGGTCAAGAGTTCGAATCTCTCCGTCTCCATCGTCGATGTAATAAAACAGTTACAATCGACATTGTACCTTGAAAACTTCATACAAATGATTTGATGAATAAATATTCTATTCTTAAGAATATCTAACAATCAAGACATCCGAGAAACAAAACCAAGTTGTGAACAACAACAAA
>NZ_JBQKGQ010000058.1:0-404 GCF_052118705.1 Agathobacter sp. LCP21S3_B2
GCTTTTGGGAAACACCCGTCCACATCCCGAACACGATGGTTAAGACTGAAGCGGCCGATAATACTATACTGGTAACGGTATGGGAAGGTAGGTGGCTGCCGGATTTATAAAGAACAGCATAGCATATATGCTTTCAAAATAGAACAGGCTCGAAAGGGCTAACCTACATCAGCAGGGAAGTGCTGTTTAGATAGCTGGTTTTACCAGTGATTAGAGATTTTAAGAGATTAAGATTTCTAATGACTGATAAAACAGTCAAAAGTCTGTGAGAACTAAAATTGGTAATCACAGCCGTGTACCTTGAAAACTTCATACAAATGATTTGATGAATAAATATTCTATTCTTAAGAATATCTAACAATCAAGACATCCGAGAAACAAAACCAAGTTGTGAACAACAACAA
>NZ_JBQKGQ010000059.1:0-394 GCF_052118705.1 Agathobacter sp. LCP21S3_B2
CGATGCGTTTTTGGGAAACACCCGTTCTCATCCCGAACACGATGGTTAAGACTTAAACGGCCGATGATACTATACTGGTAACGGTATGGGAAAGTAGGTGGCTGCCAAATTACAACGGGGGCGTAGCTCAGTTGGGAGAGCACCTGCCTTGCAAGCAGGGGGTCAAGAGTTCGAATCTCTCCGTCTCCATCGTCGATGTAATAAAACTGTTACAATCGACATTGTACCTTGAAAACTTCATACAAATGATTTGATGAATAAATATTCTATTCTTAAGAATATTTAACAATCAAGACATCCGAGAAACAAAACCAAGTTGTGAACAACAACAAAGTTCTTTAAGTTATTAATGATGCAACGCTATGCATCGAAGAGATTAAGCAAAGAAGAGCGC
>NZ_JBQKGQ010000060.1:0-337 GCF_052118705.1 Agathobacter sp. LCP21S3_B2
CAGGCTCGATAACTGGGGTGAAGTCGTAACAAGGTAGCCGTATCGGAAGGTGCGGCTGGATCACCTCCTTTCTAAGGAAATCGAGTAGAGAGTTTTTCACTGTTGAGTTATTAATGATTATTTAATAACAAATAACACTGGGGTAAGCTGAGGAAGTTCGACTTTGCTTACGCAAATCGAACAAGTTTCACACTAAGCTCGAAAATACCTCGCTAAGTGTTCAAACTTTTGGTGGCGATGCGTTTTTGGGAAACACCCGTTCTCATCCCGAACACGATGGTTAAGACTTAAACGGCCGATGATACTATACTGGTAACGGTATGGGAAAGTAGGTGGC
>NZ_JBQKGQ010000061.1:0-336 GCF_052118705.1 Agathobacter sp. LCP21S3_B2
GGCTCGAACCTACAACAACTCGGTTAACAGCCGAGTGCTCTACCATTGAGCTATCGAGGATTATTAAGGTTTGTACCTTCAAAACTTCATACAAATCCGATTTGTTTTTCTGTAATCCACACCGAAAAAATCATCTCGATTCCACTTCGCTTCATCTCGATGTATTTGCTTCGCAAATCTGCGTCCAATTAAATCCAGATTTATGCAGACACATCTGCAAAATCTGTATTTCATTGTACTTGTTTTTCTCAGTTATTAACCAGATTAAGCCCTCGACCTATTAGTAACAGTCAGCTCCACATGTTGCCATGCTTCCACCTCTGCCCTATCTACCTT
>NZ_JBQKGQ010000062.1:0-306 GCF_052118705.1 Agathobacter sp. LCP21S3_B2
TTGGTGGGCCGTTACCTCACCAACTAGCTAATCCAACGCGGGTCCATCTTATACCACCGGAGTTTTTCACACTGCATCATGCGATACTGTGCGCTTATGCGGTATTAGCAGCCGTTTCCAACTGTTATCCCCCTGTACAAGGCAGGTTACCCACGCGTTACTCACCCGTCCGCCACTCAGTCACAAAATAATCAGTCCCGAAGGAAATCAAATAAAGTGCTTCGTTCGACTTGCATGTGTTAAGCACGCCGCCAGCGTTCATCCTGAGCCAGGATCAAACTCTCATGTTAAAAAGTTGATCTCAGT